>JAWWPK010000193.1:0-27038 GCA_033854925.1 Nocardioidaceae bacterium
CATGACGTGGACCCCGCGGATGTGGTGTCGGTCGGTGACCAGATTGAAGCCCTTGTCCTCACCAAGGAGGACAAGGAAGGCCGCCTGATCCTCTCGAAGAAGCGTGCGCAGTACGAGCGCGCGTGGGGCACGATCGAGAAGATCAAGGAAGACGACGGGGTCGTTCGCGGCTCGGTCATCGAGGTCGTCAAGGGCGGCCTCATCCTCGACATCGGCCTCCGGGGCTTCCTGCCCGCCTCGCTGGTCGAGATGCGCCGCGTCCGCGACCTGCAGCCCTACGTCGGCCGCGAGCTCGAGGCGAAGATCATCGAGCTGGACAAGAACCGCAACAACGTGGTCCTGTCCCGCCGTGCCTGGCTCGAGCAGACGCAGTCCGAGGTGCGCACCGAGTTCCTCAACAAGCTGCAGAAGGGCCAGGTCCGCAAGGGCGTCGTGTCCTCGATCGTCAACTTCGGTGCGTTCGTGGACCTGGGCGGTGTGGACGGCCTGGTGCACGTTTCCGAGCTTTCCTGGAAGCACATCGACCACCCGTCCGAGGTCGTCACCGTCGGTGACGAGGTCACCGTCGAGGTCCTCGACGTCGACATGGAGCGCGAGCGCGTGTCGCTCTCGCTCAAGGCGACGCAGGAAGACCCCTGGCAGCACTTCGCCCGCACCCACCAGATCGGCCAGATCGTGCCCGGCAAGGTCACCAAGCTGGTGCCCTTCGGCTCGTTCGTGCGGGTCGAGGAGGGCATCGAGGGCCTGGTGCACATCTCGGAGCTGGCCGAGCGCCACGTCGAGATCCCCGAGCAGGTCGTCCAGGTCAACGACGACGTGATGGTCAAGATCATCGACATCGACCTCGAGCGCCGGCGGATCTCGCTGTCGCTCAAGCAGGCCAACGAGACCGCGGCCGCCGCAGAGGTCGAGGACTTCGACCCCACGCTCTACGGCATGGCGGCGACCTACGACGACCAGGGCAACTACGTCTACCCCGACGGCTTCGACCCCGAGACCGGCGAGTGGCTCGAGGGCTACGACGACCAGCGCGCGGTCTGGGAGGACCAGTACGCCAAGGCGCACGCCCGCTGGGAGGCGCACCTCAAGCAGCAGGAGGAGGCCGCCAAGGCCGAGGTCGAGGCCAGCGAGGCCACCTCCTACTCCAGCGACTCGGAGACCGAGGAGGGGGACGAGACCGAGAGCGGCGGTTCGCTCGCCTCCGACGAGGCGCTGCAGGCCCTCCGCGAGAAGCTGACGGGCGGCGCGAGCTGACCCGCTGACGCGCCAACCACCCGGGGAAATGGTGGCGAGTCGACATATCACCCGCACGAGTGCGGCCGGCTTGGTGCTGGCCGCGCTCGTGTGCGTTCCGGGGGCCTCAACAGCCCCGGCCATACCTGCGGACGAGCCGGTGCGGATCCTGATCATCGGCGACTCGATGACCCAGGGTTCGTCGGGTGACTGGACCTACCGCTACCGGCTCTGGAAGTACCTCCAGGCCAGCGGCACGCACGTCGAGTTCGTCGGTCCGCGGGACGACCTGCTCGAACCCCTCAGCGGTGCGTTCGGGTCCCACGACTACATCGACCCCGACTTCGACCAGAACCATGCGGCCCGCTGGGGACTGTCCATGGCGTTCCCCGATGAGGGCGAGTCGATCAGCGAGCTGATGACCGACTTCCAGCCGGACGTCGTGGTGGAGATGCTCGGCGTCAACGACTTGACGTGGCTCCAGGGCAACCCCGAGCAGCTCGTCCACCTGACCCGCAACTTCGTCGCGAACGCGCGGGCCGTGGACCCGGACGTCGACCTCGTGCTGAGCCGGATCCCGCAGCCGTGGTGGGAGCAGGTGGTTACCTTCAACGACCTGCTGGACGGCGTCGCGGACGACCTGGACACTCCGGGGTCGCGGGTGGTGTCGGCTCAGAGCGACGTGGACATCGTCCGCGCCGACGACACCTGGGACACCTTCCACCCCAACTCGCACGGCGAGCTCAAGATCGCCGCCCACCTGGCCGACAGCCTGGCCAGCATCGGTGTCGGCACGCCAGCGCCACGGCCGCTGCCGTTGAGCGACATCCCCCTGGGACCTCGGCTGCCGACGGTGCTGACCGCGACGCCCATTGTGCGGGGAGCCTCGTTGACCTGGGTGCGCTCGCCGGGGGCGAACGAGGCCCAGGTGTGGCTGCGCGACGTGACCGCGGCCGAGGACTGGCACCTCGTCGCCGAGCACGTCACGGGCACCGCGCAGGAGCTCGACAACCTCCCGGGCTGGCACCGTGTCGAGGTGCAGGTGGCGCCCATCAAGGGCAGCTGGCGGGCCGAGCACGACGCCTGGTCCAACGTGGTGAGCCTCGAGGTCCCGGACGACCACCTCGCTCGCGGCACGGCTCCGGCCGTCAGCGCCGCCAGTGACGGCCACGTCACGCTCTCCTGGGCCGCGGTCCCCGGCGCGACGTCCTACGCCGTGCAGTGGCGGCGCACGGACCAGCCGGACGGCCGGCTCGGGACCGCCACGGTCGACTCCACCTCGACCGCGGTGAGCGGGCTGGTCAACCGGACCGGCTACGCGTTCCGGGTGCGGGCCGTGCGCGGAGTGATGGCGGGCGACTGGTCCGACGAGACCACCGCGGTGGTGCCGCCTCTCGCCGCGGTCAGGGGTGCGCAGGTCAGACGTTCGCACGGCGCGCTCAAGTCGTCCGCGCGGACGGTCGCCCTCGCGACGTCGTACACGCTGCGGGCCGCGCCGTCGGCCTCCTGCGGCCATCCGCCCAGGGCCGGCCGGTTCGACGTGGTCGCAGCCGGGCTCTCCTCTCCTCGGACCCGGTTCCGGCTCGAGGCAGACGCGGTGTGGGTGCGCTGGGTGGCCGTGCGGGGCGGCGTCGAGGGCAACCTGGCGCCGTCATCGACCGCGTGCGTCAAGCTGCCGCGCTGACCTGCGACAGACGCACGAAGGCCCGGCAGCTCTCGCTGCCGGGCCTTCGTGCTGCGGTGAAGGAGTGGTCCTGCTCAACGCGCCGACGGCGCGAAGAAGTCGGGGTCCTGGAAGTGGGAGACCGGGGGCCGCTGCGGGCCCTGGCCGTCGGTGATGACGCGTCGCACGGTGTCCGCGCTGAGAATCGCGGCGACCGCCAGAAGGATCAGTAGGAAGGTCATGGCAGTAATCATGCCTCCGATGGATTCCTGCCACGAGTGGCAGGAATGCCACACTGCATTGATATTCTGCCAACATTGCGCCAGCATGACTCCATGCCTCAGCTCGCGTCCCCCATCGGACCCGTCAAGTCCGTCGCCGTGATCGTCCAGGACGGCGCCGAGCCGTTCGGTCTGGGCTCCCTGGTCGAGGTCTGGGGCGAGCCGGAGCACCCCGAGGACCAGGCACCCGTCTTCGACTTCCGGGTCTGCACACCGCGGCCGGGCCGGGTCAAGGGCCGCTCCGGCTTCGACCTCTACGTCGAACGCGGCCTCGACGCGGCGGCCGACGCCGACCTGGTCTGCCTGTCGCCGCACTTCGAATTCCTGAAGCACGACGACGCCGTGCTCGAGGCGATCCGGGCGGCCAACGACCGCGGCGCGATCCTTTACGCGCACTGCTCGGGGACCTTCGAGCTCGGGGCCGCAGGTCTGCTCGACGGCCGCGAGTGCACGACGCACTGGCGCTACACGGGCCTGCTCGAGCGGATGTACCCCGAGGCCAAGGTCAAGCCCGACGTCCTCTACTGCCACGACGGCAACATCCTCACCGGTGCCGGCTCGGCGGCCGGCATCGATGCGTCGCTGCACCTGATGCGCGACCTCTACGGCGCCCGCGTGGCCGCGACGACGGCCCGCCGGATCGTCGTACCCCCGCACCGCGACGGCGGCCAGGCCCAGTTCATCGAGCGCGCCGTCCCCGACTGCGACAGCGAGACGTTCGGGCCACTGCTCCAGTGGATCATCGGCCACCTCGACGAGGACCTCGACGTGGACACCCTGGCCCGCAAGTCGCTGATGTCGCCGCGCACCTTCGCGCGCCGGTTCCGGGCCGAGACCGGTGCCACCCCGCACTCGTGGGTGACCCAGCAGCGGGTGCTGAGGGCCGAGGAGCTGCTCGAGCAGTCCGACCGCTCGATCGAGTGGATCGCCTCCGACGTGGGCTTCGGCAACGCAGCCACCCTGCGCCACCACTTCACCCGCTCGCGCGGCGTGAGCCCGCAGCAGTACCGCCGCTCCTTCAGGCCCGGGGTGGCCTGAGCGCCTCAGTCCGCGATCGCCGGGACCACCTGTTCCGCGTGCGGCGCCGAGGGCTGCACCCGCAGCACCTTGGCGACCACGTCGGGCAGCTTCCAGTTCCAGGATCCGAGCAGCGACACCAGGGACGGAACCAGCACGGACCGCACGATGGTCGCGTCGAGCAGGATGCCGAAGCCCAGGCCGGTGGCGAGCACCTTGAGGTCGGTGCCCGGCCCGGAGGCCAGCGCCGCGAAGGCGAGGAACAGGATCAGGGCGGCGCTCGTGACCAGCCGCCCGGTCCGGCCGATGCCCCTGATCACCGCCTCGTCGGTGGACACGCCGGCGTCGTACTCCTCGCGGACCCGGCTCAGGATGAAGACCTCGTAGTCCATCGAGAGCCCGAACAGGAACGCGAAGACCATCAGCGGGATCCAGAACGTCACCGCACCCGTCTCCGCGATGCCGAAGACCGCGTCTGAGCCGTAGCCGTACTGCCAGAACAGCACCATCAGCCCGTAGACGGCGGTCAGCGAGGCCAGGTTGAGCAGCACCGCCTTGAGCGGGAGCAGCAGCGACCGGAACGCACGCGCCAGCAGGATGTAGGTCAGCACCGTGATCAACCCGAGCATGAGCGGGAAGTTGCCGTAGACCGCGTGCAGGAAGTCGACCTGCGCGTTGCCCAGCCCGGTGACGCCGAGGACGCCGTCGGTGTGGTCGGCGGCGGTCACCACCCGGCGCACCACCTCGACGCTCTTGGAGTTGACGGTCTCCTCGTCCGGCATCAGGACGACAACGGTCTGGCCGTTGACCGAGCTGCCGTCACCGGTCGGCACCAGGGCATGGTCGATGCCGTCGACCTTCCCGAGCTCGTCGGCAACGGACTGGGCCTTGTCGGTCTCGGTCAGGACCTCGATCGGGGTCAGCGCCCCCGTCGTCACGCCACCCGCCTCGAGCGTGCGCAGCGAGGTGTACGCCGGACCGGTGTGGGCCAGCGAGGACGAGTCGGCGGCGCCGATCTTGATGCCGAGGAACGAGACGAACAGGACGCCGATCACGGCGAGGGCGGCGAACGCCGCGATCCAGCGGCGCCGGACGACGAGGCGGGCCCAGGCGGTCCAGCCCCGGCTCGGCTTGTTCTCGTGGCGGATCTTGGGCCAGTCGACCCGGGGTCCGATCCCGCCCAGGATCGCCGGGGTCAGCGTCAGCGTCACCAGCACGCTGGCCAGCGGGATGAGCGCGCCACCCATCCCGATGCTGCGCATGAAGGGGACCGGCAGCACCACCAGCGCGAGCAGACCGATCGCGACGGTGATCCCGCTGAACAGCACCGCGTGGCCGGCGGTCTCCATCGCCGCCACCACGGCGTCGTGGTTCTCACGGCCGTGGTCGCGCTCTTCACGCCACCGGGTCACGAACAGCAACGAGTAGTCGATCGCGACCCCGAGCCCGACCAGGGCGACCAGGAACTCCACGATGAAAGAGACGTCGGTCAGGTAGGTCAGCGGCAGCAGCAGGAGGAACGTCGTGAGGATGGACACGGCGGCTATCAGCATCGGCAGGAACGCCAGCAGCGACGCGAAGACGAACAACAGCACCGCCAGGGCACCGACCGCGCCCAGCAGGGTCTCGGCCAGGACGCCGTTGCCTCCCGACTCGTCGCCGACCGCCAGGGCGTCCATCCCGGTGACGCCCACCGTGGCGCCGGCCGGGACTGCCGACGCGACGGTGTCCTGCACGATCTTGGTCGGCAGCTGCTCGGTCGCGCTGCGGGGGAACGGGTAGAAGACCATCGCGTAGGCGGTGCGGTCGTCGGACGTGCGAAATGCCTTGTCGCCGGTGTTGCCCTCGTCGACGACGCGCAGCGGGACCGAGGCGCCGGTCAGGGCGGCGAACGCCGCGGCCACGTCGTCCTCGTGACCGGTGATGGTCTGCCCCTCGGGCATGGTGACGGTGGCCAGCAGCGGCGAGGTGTCGCCGCCGTTGTGGAACGCCGTGATGATCTTGTCGGCCGCCTCGGTGCCGGGCTGGCCGGGGAGCGAGAAGTCGATGGTCAACCGATCGTTGACCGTGCTCGTCACCGAGATGCCGCCGACCGCGATCAGCAGCCAGACGACCATCACGATCCGTCGGTGCCGGAGCACCCATTCACCCCAGCGACGCATGGTGCCCCTTCCGGTAGTCCCCGGCGGGACCGTCGAAGTGGACGCTAGACCCCGCCGGGGACAACGTGCGTTGCGGGCACGGGTCGGGGCGGTGACACTAGCCTCAGTGATCGTGAGCGGCCCCGGAACCTTCCTGCTGGGCGTGGGCTGCCAGAAGGGCGGGACCGCCTGGCTGCACCGCTACCTCGAGGCGTCGCCGCAGTGCGACCCCGGGTTCCGCAAGGAGTACCACGTCTGGGACGCCCTCGACCTGCCCTCGGGGAAGCTCGCACGCGAACGGATCGAGAAGCAGGGCGGGCAGCGCGCGGAGTTCCTGTCCGACCCGGAGTCCTACTTCGACTACTTCGCCGGGCTGCTCGCAGCCTCGCCGACCACCCGGCTGACCGCCGACATCACGCCGGGGTACGCCGCGCTAGGGGTCGAGCGGCTGGCGATGATCCGCTCGGGCTTCGAGGCGCGCGACGTACGCCCGGTCGTCGGCTACCTGGTCCGCGACCCGGTGGAGCGGGTCTGGTCGGCGGCCCGGATGGACATGCGCCGCCGCGGCGACGAGGCACCCGAAGACCCCGAGACGCGGGTCAGCCACATGTTCAAGCACCCGATGTACGCCGACCGCACCCGCTACGACCTCACCATGGACGCCCTCGAGCAGGCCTTCCCGCGGGAGCAGGTGTTCTACGGCTTCTACGAGCGGCTGTTCTCGGCCGAGACCCTCGCCCCGCTGTGCGACCTCCTCGGCATCGACTTCCACGAGCCGGACACCAGCCGCCAGGTCAACGTGTCCCCGAAGTCCGAGGGTGCCGCCCTGGCCGAGGACACCAGGCGCACCATCGCCCGCCACTTCGCGCCGGTCTACGACGCGGTCCAGAAGCGTTTCCCGGACCTCGACCTGGCCGAGCTCTGGCCCTCGATGCGGCTGCTCTAGCTTCTCGGCAGCACCCCGCGCAGCACCTTGCCGGTGAGCGTGCGGGGCAGGTCGGGCATCGGATGCCAGTTCTTGGGCCGCTTGGGCGGAGCGAGCCGCTCGCGCACGAACGCGTCGAGCTCCGTGGGTGTCGCGGTGCCGACGTATGCCGCGCAGACCCGTTGGCCCCAGTGGTCGTCAGGGACGCCGTAGACGGACACGTCGTCGACGCCGGGGTGCTCGAGGAGGACCTGCTCCACCTCGAGCGGGTAGACGTTCACACCGCCGCTGATCACGAGGTCCTCACGCCGGCCGTCGAGGTACAGATAGCCGCCGTCGTCGAGGCGGCCGACGTCGCCGGCGGTGAACGCCGGCCCGTCCGGGGTCTCCCGCCAGGCGGCCGCCGTCTTGCCGGGGTCGCCGTAGTAGGAGAACTGCGCGAACGGCGGCACCGCGCACCAGATGGTGCCGTCGTCGTCGGTGGACAGCACCCGGCCGGGTCGCGCCCGTCCGACCGTTCCTGGCCGGGCCAGCCACTCCTCGGAGCGACAGGCGGTGAACTGGCCCTCGGTGGAGCCGTAGAACTCCCAGGTCGTCCGCTCGGGAAACGTCTCCACCAGCCGCCGCTTCACAGCGTCCGGGCACGGCGCCCCCGCGTGCGCGACGAGCCGGAACGACGACAGGTCCGGCGTACCCACGTCGTCCCAGTGCGCGAACAGCCGCTGCAGGTGGATCGGCACGCAGAACATCGACGTCGGCCGTTTCCCCTGGATCGCCGAGGTCACCAGCGCCGGATCGAAGGGGCCGGGGACGACGACCCGGCCACCGGCCAGCGCCGTCCCCATCGCGAACCGCAGCGGCGCGGAGTGGTACAGCGGGGAGAGCACCAGGTTCACGTCGGTGTCGACAAAGCCCCAAAGCGACCGCTCATCGGCCACCAGGGCCGCGGCGTCCGGCTCGGACAACAGCCCGCTCCACACACCCTTCGGCGTGCCGGTCGTGCCGCTGGTGCAGTGCATCGGCCGGGCGCGCGGCAGCCCGCGATGGTCCGGGTACGCCGCCCGCAGCTCGGTCATCTCGTCCTCCGTCGTGACCAGCAGCGTGGGGGAGAGGCCGGCCAGGATCCGCTCGCGCTCGTGGGCCGTGAGCCGCGGGTCCAGCGGGATCGGCACCACCTCGGCCGCCAGCAGGCCGATCACCACGTCGAGGTAGTCGAGCGACGGCGACACGAGCAGCGCCACCCGGTCGCCCTCGCGCAGTCGCGTGTCCACCGGGAAACAGTAGGGAACTCGCCCGGGTGACCGGACATGAGTAGATGTGACGCAAGGAGGCACGGTGGCCATCGGCCCTGACGGCATCATCTCTGGGGGCACCGACGAGCGCGAGCTCGTCGACGGACTGCACCGCGACGACCCGGGCGCGCTCGCGGCGCTGTTCGACACCTACGGCGACCGGATCTACAACCACTGCTTCCGTCACCTCGCCGACTGGGCCGAGGCCGAGGACGCCACCTCGTCGGTGTTCCTCGAGGTGTGGCGGCACCGGCGGCGGGTGCGGCTGCACGAGGGCTCCGCGCTGCCCTGGCTGTACGGCGTCGCGACCAACGTCTGCCGCAACGCCGGCCGGTCGCGCCGCCGATACCTCCGGGCGGTCGCCGGCCTGCCGGAGCCGGCCGCCGAGCCGGACCACGCGGAGCGGGTGACTGACCGGCTTGGCTCCGAGGCTCGGATGCGTGCCGTGCTCACCCAGGTCGAGGCGCTGCCGGCCCGCGAGCGCGAGGTGCTGGGTCTCGTGGCGTGGGCCGGGCTCAGCTACGAGCAGGCCGCCGCGGCGCTCGACGTACCCGTGGGGACCGTCCGGTCCCGACTGTCCCGGGCCCGCGCCCGGCTCGCCGATCTCACCGAGGAGACGCCATGAACGACGCCACGCCACCGCCCGAGCGCCCGCTGCCCGACGGCTCGCGCGCCCGGATCCGCGCCGACCTGCTCGGCCACGCCCACGAGAACCGGTCCTCGGCGCCACGCTGGCTGGTGCCGGCCGGCGCCGCGGCCGCCGTCGCCCTCGTGGCCGGCGTCGGCTACTGGGCGATCAGCCCCGGCGGCAACGAGGCCGAGCAGACACCGGTCGGTGGCGGTGGCAGCGCGTCGAGCGCGCCGGCCACGTCGTCGCCGACCGCTGACCAGACGGTCGTGCCCACTGCGCCGACGGCCCCGATCGAGGCGGCCACGGGAACCTGCCCCGAGGAGCTGCCCAACGTGCTGCCGGGGGCCGAGCTCGCCCTCGACTTCCCGGCAGGCGATGACGACGGCACGACGTCGTTCTACGTCAAGGGCGACAGGTTCGTCCTCTGCGACATCCGCGAGGGCACGACCACGGTGCAGCAGCCGATGCGGCTGACCCCGCTGAACGACGCGACGACGTACGCCGTCAGCAGCCTCTTCCTGGGCGGCCCCGGGCATCGGGTCATCCGGGTCGGCGGCGGCATCGTGCCCGCGGGCGCCCCCGCCTTCGACGTCGCGTACACGTTCCCCGACGGTCATACCGAGCGGGCCACGAAGGCGACTGACGAACAGGGCCGCACCTGGTGGCGCATGGTCTATGCCTACGACGACGGTGGCGGCAACGAGACGAACGAGACGCCCATCGAGGTCACGGTGTCCTTCTCGGGCGCGCAGTACCACTACACGCTGGGATGGGGCATCTACACCTGCGCCCAGGCCAACCACGGTTGCTGAGCGAACGGCATGGCCTACAAGCCGAGGTCGTCCGCCAGCTGCTCGACCAGCGTGGCGTAGTGCGCCTCGTAGTCGAGGACGCCGCGGTACATGTGGCCGAACAGCTCCAGCGAGACGTTCCCGAAGAGGGTCGCCCAGGCCATCAGGCCGCGGACCGAGTAGGCCTCGTCCAGCTGCTCGCCGACGAACGACCGGACCGGCGCGATCGAGGCCACCTCGGCCTTCGTCGCCGGCCGGGTCGGCGCGGCGGGGGAGCGGCCGGCCGCGTGCGCGTCGCTCACCAGGCTCAGCAGCACCGTCGCCACGCGCGCTGCCGAGGCGACGGTGTCCTGCGGCGCGGCGTACCCCGGGACCGGTGAGCCGTAGGTGAGGGCGTACTCGTGCGGGTGCGCCACCGCCCAGCCCCGAAGTGCCTGCGCGAGGCCGACCCAGCGGCCACGCAGGTCGTCACGGTCGGCGGTGCGGTCGCCGTCCTCCACCGCCTGGCCCAGGTCGTCGAAGGCCCGGATGAGGAGCGCGGTGAGTAGCGCCTCGCGGCTGGGGAAGTAGCGGTAGACGGCGGACGAGGCCATCTCGAGCTCGCGGGCGATCTGCCGCACCGACAGCGCGGCCGGCCCGACCTCGGCCAGCTGGACGCTCGCGCGGTCCAGGATCGCGCGGGTCAGCTCGGCCCGGGCGAGGGCGCGGGCGGTGCGGGGTGCGGACGGCATGCCGGCCATTCTCGCACGAAACGAGAGCGGTGCAAACAAATGCGAGCAATGCTCTTGATTCTCGTCCGACGATGCTCTAGCGTCGATGAACGAGAGCGGTGCTCTCCATTCGTAGCCAGACTGAGGAGTCGAGATGAACGAGCGTCACGTGGTGGTGGGAGCGGGACCGGTCGGGCTGGCGACGGCCGAGCTGCTGGTCGAGCAGGGCAGGGACGTCGTGCTGGTCAGCCGCTCCGGCACCGGCCCCGAGATCGCCGGCGTACGTCGTGAGGCGGCGGACGTCGCCGACGCTGGCCGGCTGGTCGAGCTGGCCGAAGGTGCGGTGGCGCTCTACAACTGCGTCAACCCGCCGTCGTACACCGTGTGGCCGGAGTTCTGGCCGCCGGTCGCCGCAGCGTTCCTGACGGCCGCCGAGCAGACGGGGGCGGTCCTGGTCACGGCGGCGGCGCTGTACCCCTACGGCCCGGTCGACGGCCCCATGGTCGAGGGGCTGCCGGACGCCGCCACCACGAAGAAGGCGCTGATCCGCGGCGGCATGTGGGCAGAGGCCAAGCGGCGTCACGAGGCCGGGAGCATCAAGGCCGTCGAGGTGCGCGGCTCGGACTACATGGGTCCCCGTGTCTCGACGTCGACCGGGCACATCGCCAGGGTCGCGCCGGCCGCCCTGAACGGCAAGACGGTCCGGGTCATGGGCGACCCGGACCAGCCGCACTCGTTCACCGACGTCCGCGACATGGCCCGGGCGCTGGTGCTGGTCGCCGGTGAGCCGACCGCGTGGGGCCGGGTCTGGCACGCGCCGACCAACCCCGCCAAGACCCAGACCGAGGTGCTCCAGGACGTGGCTGCCTCCGTGGGTCGCGGGATCGGCAAGGTGCGGCCGATGCCGCGCGTGCTGCTCTCGGTCGGGGGTGCGGTGGTGCCATTGCTGAGGGAGCTTCGCGAGACCGAGTACCAGTTCACCGCGCCGTACGTGCTCGACTCCTCGGAGATCGAGCGGCGGTTCGGGCTGGCGCCGACGCCGTGGGCCGAGGTCTGCCGGGCCACCGCCGAGAACGCGCTGCGCGCGTCCTGACTCACTCCCCGACGAACTCGAGGAGCCAGCCTGTCAGGCTGGTGCCGTGCGGGTGGGACTCACGGGTGGCATCGCCTCCGGCAAGAGCACGGTCGCCGAGCTCCTCGTCGAGCTCGGCGCGGTGCTGATCGACGGCGACGCCCTGGCCCGCGAGGTGGTCGCGCGGGGGACTCCCGGGCTAGCTCAGGTCGTCGCCGAGTTCGGCGAGGAGCTGCTCACCCCCGAAGGCGACCTCGACCGGCCGGCGCTGGGCCGGATCGTCTTCTCCGACGAGTCCGCCCGCCGCCGGCTCGAGGGGATCACCCACCCGCTGATCTTCGAGCGGTACGCCGAGCTCGAGGCCGCCGCGCCCCCTGACGCGGTCGTCGTCCACGACATCCCGCTGCTGGCAGAGTCGGGTCGCGCGGACACCTTCGACGCGGTCATCGTGGTCGACGTCCCCACCGAGCTGCAGGTCGAGCGGATGATGCGGGACCGCGGCTGGACCCGGGAGGACGCGGAGTCCCGCATCGCCGCCCAGGCCTCCCGCGAGGACCGGCTGGACCTCGCGACGTACGTCATCGGCAACACCGGTGATCTGGACGACCTTCGCGCCCAGGTCGAGGAGGTGTACGCCGAGCTGGCCCGCTCCTGACACCGCCGAGTCGGCGTTAAAGAAGACGAGAGCCCCCGCCAGCTCGTGGCGGAGGCTCCCGTCTCTCGTGGGACCGCTGAGTCTCGGGTCTCAGCAGCCCGGTCAGGTGGCCCGGTGGTCTGGCAGCCCTCAGGCGGCCAGGTCGGGGTCGGCGATCCGGCGCAGCTTCTGCAGCGCCTCACGCTCGAGCTGGCGCACCCGCTCGGCCGAGATGCCGTGCTTGGCGCCGATGTCGGCCAGCTTGTGCTGGCGACCGTCGGTGAGGCCGTAGCGGGACCGGATGATGTCGGCGGCCCGCTCGTCGAGGTGCTGGACCAGCATGTTGAGCCGGTCACGGGCCTCGACGTCGAGCACGGTCAGGTCGGGTCCCGGAGAGGTGTCCTGGGCCATCAGGTCGCCCAGGGAGGTGTCGCCGTCCTCGTCGACGGGGGAGTCGAGGCTGACGTGCTCACGCCCCCACGCCATCAGGTCGAGGACCCGGTCGAGGTCCATGCCGAGCTCGATCGCGATCTCCGCCGGCTCCGGGTCGCGACCCAGCTGCCGCTCCAGCGTCCGGCGGGCACCGCCGACCTGGTTGAGCTCCTCGACCACGTGCACGGGGAGGCGTACGACGCGCGCCTGCTGGGCGATGCCGCGGGTGATGGCCTGGCGGACCCACCACGTGGCGTACGTCGAGAACTTGTAGCCCTTGCCGTAGTCGAACTTCTCGACGGCACGGATCAGGCCGGTGTTGCCCTCCTGGATCAGGTCCAGCATGGGCATCTGGGCGCGGCCGTACTTGCGGGCGATGGAGACCACCAGCCGCAGGTTGGCCGTGATGAACGTGTCTACTGCCTTGCGCCCCTCTTCGGCGAGCCACTCGAGCTCCTCCTCGGTGGCATTCATGGGCGCGCCGCCCTTCTTGCGGCCCACCCGGCCCTCTCGGAGCAGGTGCTCGGCCATCAGGCCGGCCTCGATGGTCTTGCTGAGCTCGACCTCGGCTGCCGCGTCGAGGAGGGCATTGCGGGCGATCTCGTCGAGGTAGAGGCCGACGCTGTCGCGTCCCTCGATCTCGCGAGTCCCACTCCTGGTGCGAGTCGCCATGGGATCCCTCCTTCATCCGTGGGACGTCGCAGTCATCCCACGTAGTTGACAACGTCCACGGTGCCCCGAGGATTCCCGAGGTAACATGGACCCTTCGCATTGACTGACGTGCGAGAGGCCCGCCTAGTTGCACCGTGAGAGAACTCTCAGGGACTTCTCAGGGCCCCGACCAGCCTCTCAGTCAGGCGTTCGTCGCCGCGGCCCCGCTGGATGGGGCCGGTCCCACGCCTGCGAGGCCCATCCGGTCGAGGATCCAGGCCAGCGCGAAAGCGCGGTCGTGCCAGGACTTGTACCTCCCCGAGACACCTCCGTGGCCGGCTGACATCTCGGTCCGGAGCAGCACGTCGGCACCGTTCTGGGTCACGGCGCGCAGCTTCGCGACCCACTTGGCGGGCTCGACGTAGAGCACTCGGGTGTCGTTGAGCGAGGTCTCGGCGAGGATCGGCGGGTACGTCGTCGCGCTCACGTTGTCGTACGGCGCGTACGACGCGATGTAGTCGTAGAACCCCGGGTCCGCCTCCGGATTGCCCCACTCGTCGTACTCGGTCACCGTCAACGGCAGCGTGGCGTCGAGCATCGTGGTCAGGTTGTCGACGAACGGCACCCCGGCCAGGATCCCGCCGAACAGCTCTGGCGCCTGGTTGGCGACGGCTCCCATCAGCAGTCCGCCGGCGCTGGCACCCTCCGCGACCAGGGTCTCCGGCGTCGACCAGCCGGTCTCGACGAGGTGTCGCCCACAGGCGATGAAGTCGGAGAAGGTGTGCTGCTTCGTGAGCAGCTTCCCGTCGTCGTACCACCGGCGACCCATCTCGCCGCCACCCCGGACGTGCGCGATCGCGAACGCCGCGCCGCGGTCGAGCAGCGAGAGCCGGGCCACCGAGAAGTACGGGTCGATCGAGGTCTCGTAGGCGCCGTAGCCGTAGAGCACGGTCGGGACCGGTCCGTCGTCGCGGGCGCCGAGGCGACACACGATCGAGATCGGGACCCGCTCGCCGTCCTCGGCGGTCGCCCAGAGCCGGTGCTCCTCGTAGTCGCCGGGCTCGTAGCCGCCCAGCACCGGAGCGCGCCGCAGCAGCGTCAGCTCACGGGTGCGGACGTCGTAGTCGTAGACCGACGACGGCACGGCCATCGTCGTGTAGCCGAGCCGGACCGTGGGCTGGGCGAAGCTCGGGTTCCCGCCGGAGCCGACGGTGTAGACCTCGTGGTCGAACTCGACGAGGTAGTCGTCGGCGACCGCCGGGCCGTCTGGGCCACCGAGCTCGAGGATGCGGAGCTGGGTCAGCCCCTCGCCGCGCTGGTGCACGACCAGGTGGCCGGCGAACGCGTCGACGTCCTCGAGCCGCACCGCCGGGTCGTGGGCCACCAGCGGGACCCAGTCCTCGGGTGCGGTCGGGACGATCGGCGCGGTGCCGAGCTCGAAGTCCGGTCCGGCGTGGTTGTGCAGCACGAGGAAGGCGTCCTCGCCGCCGATCACCGCGTGGTCCAGGGAGTACTCCAGCCCCTCACGCCGCTCGCTGAAGACCTGGAAGCCGGCGTCGGGGTTCTGGGAGTCGAGGAAGCGGTACTCCGAGGTGATCTTGGAGCCGGCCGCGATGATGACGAACCGGTCGCTGCGGCTGCGGCCGACGCCCACGAAGAACCGGCCGTCCTGCTCGTGGTGGACGAGCTCGTCGTCGGCCTGGGCGGTGCCGAGAGTGTGCCGCCAGATCTTGTCCGAGCGCCACGAATCGTCGACGGTCGTGTAGTAGAGATGCTCGCCGGAGGGGTCCCAGGTCGCGCCGCCGATCACGCCGACGATCTCGTCGGGGCGGTGCTCGCGGGTCCCGAGGTCGAGGACCCGGACCGTGTACCGCTCGTCGCCGACCACGTCGGTCGAGTAGGCGAGCAGGGTGCTGTCGGGGCTGATGCTCGAGCCGCCGAGCGAGAAGAACTCGTGACCCTCGGCCAAGGCGTCCAGGTCGAGCAGCAGCTCCTCGCCGGGGAGGGCCGGCTGGTCGGGAGCCGAGTCCTCGGCGGGTCGCGGCGGCGTCCAGTCATCGGGATCGGTGACCGGGACCCGGCAGCTGGCGCCGTACTCCTTGCCCTCGAAGGACCGGCCGTAGTACCAGTGGCCGCGGTTGCGGGTCGGCACCGACAGGTCGGTCTCGCGGGTTCGCGCCTTGATCTCGTCGAAGATCGTCTGGCGCAGGTCGGCCAGGTGCGCGGTCTGCGCCTGGGTGTACTCGTTCTCCGCCTCGAGGTGCGCCATCACCTCCGGCGTGCCCTTGGCGCGCAGCCATTCGTAGTCGTCGACCCGGGTCCGGCCGTGGTGCTCGGTGGTGACGGGGCGGCGCTGTGCCGCTGGTGGGGGAACGACAGGCGGTTGCACACCTCGGAACCTATCGCCGGGCACCTCGTCGAAGCTCGGGGGGCAGCCCCGACAGTCGGCGACGTGCGGTGGGAAACGGGGTCCGGAACAGCCTGTGCACAAGGCCGAGTTTCCTCCACAGCCAGTGGACTCAACATGTGGAGAAGCCGTCGAATCTGTGGAGGTACCCCGAACTCCTGTGGAGCAATCTGTGGGACCAGAAGAATGTCGAAGTTTCTTTGCAGAACCCCTTGCGCACCTCTCCGGGCAGGGCATAGAACTCTCCCACCGCTCCACCGGCCGGCCTAGCCGAAACGGAGAGCGGGGATCAGGCAGGAACGAAGATCCGCACTACGAGGCAACTCGTGGCGTCGGCCCGGTGACGGGGTCGGCGGGGTCGGAGGACCGGCCAGGTCGAGGGGGGCGTCACCCAGCCTCCTCACCGAGGGCCTCTTGGTGCTCATACCATCGAGAGGCCCTCACCCTTGCTTCCGCTCCGGGATCGGCCCTGCCGGTCCCTGGAGATGGAGTCCGAGTCCCAGCCGGCTTGCCGGAGGGGGCGCGGGTCCCGAGTCACCGACGGTTTCCGTGGGGGAGTCGGGAAGCCGGGTGGTCGAAGGCTTCGGCCGGAGACGACCCGGATCCGGAACACAGCCGGCTTGCCGGAGGTGGACCGGGACCCGGACAGCAACGAAAGCTCCACACTGCGAGGCGACTCGCGGCGCCGGCCCGGTGACGGGGGCGGCGGGAGACGGAGGAGCTGGCCGGACGAGGTGGGCGTCATCACCACCTCGACCCGAGGGCCTCTTGGTGCTCATACCACCAGGTGACCTCAAAACTCCGATCGACCACCGGCTTGCCGGTGGGAGATCGGGGCCGGACAGGAACGAAGATCCATACCGCGAGGAGACTCGCGGCGTCGGCCCGGTGACGGGGACGGCGGGGTCGGAGAGCCGGTTCGGTCGAGGTGGGCGTCACCATTTCCGCCTCAAACCCGAGGGCCCTCTTTGATGCTCATACCATCAAAGAGGGCCCTCACCTTTGGCACAGGCGATCGGCCGGGACTCGCCCTGTCCTGCGGTCCACTCTGGACAGCCCGCGAGGCGATCGCAAACCGGGACGGCCAACTGTGGCCCATCTCTCGGTGAACTCTGTGGCCCACATCTCAGGGCTCACGTCTAATGCAACCAGGGCCGAGCCGGATGCGGTCGGTTCAGAGGTGCCTGACGAACTCGGTGGACACCTCGACCGGCTCGAAGCCCATCCGCTCGTTGATGGAGACCATGTAGCCGTTGGTCTCGGCGTTCTGGGTGGTGACCAGGGTGAGGTCGTCGCGCGCGGCCTGGACCGCACGCAGGTTCACCGCCTTCGTCGCGAGGCCCAGCCGGTGCCCCCGGTGCTCGCGGTGCACGAACGTGCCCCACTGGAAGACGGTCGTGCTGTCGGACAGGGGTACGACGAGGGTCGACTGCGCGGCGACCAGGCGGTCCGGCGTGAGCGCGAGCGTCTCGTAGCGGGCCCGGCCCATCGCCTGCACGGTCGCGACGTTCTCGGCGTAGCGCTCGGGCGTCATCGACTCCTCCTCGAAGTCGACCGCACCGGTCGGCGCGTCGACCGCGAGCTGGCCGAGCAGCACGCAGAGGGAGTCGATGAGGTCGTCCGGCACGGCGTCGACGAACGTCTCGATCGTGTAGCCCTCGTCGTACGGCGCGGCCTCGTCGACCCACTCGCGGATCCGGTCGTCAGGCACCGGTAGCGGCAGGTGGCGGACCACCTCGTCATTCGACACCTGGTAGCCGCAGGCCTCGGCGAACTGTCGGGAGCCGTGCGTCTCACGCTGGTCGAAGGGGATCTTGGCGTCGGTGAGGAGCAGCCGGCGCCGGTCGTCCTTGGCGACCTGCTCGATCCGCTCCAGCATCGCGCGACCGACCCCCCGCCGGCGGTCGGGCACGTCGACGTCGAGGCTGAACCACGCCTTGTCGGTGTTGTCGAGGAGGAACGACCAGAGCACAGCGCAGGCGATCATCCGGTCACCGTCGTAGGCGGCGAAGAGCTGCTGCCGCTCGCCGCTGTCCTCCGAGCGGAACGCGCCGAGCAGCTCCTCGAAGGTCCAGAACGGCGCCTGCTCGCGACCGAGCAGCTCGGCCCGGCGGGAGAGGTCGTAGTAGTCCCGCATCACCGCGTCGTCGGCGAGCGCGGTGGCGTCGAGCTCGCGAAGGTCCACGAGCGACGAGGCTAGGCCGGGTTCGGGTCGCGGGCGAGGCAATTACGCCGGCTCCGCCTCGGCCTCGGGCCGCCACGGCCGCAGCGCCGGGTCGTCGGCGGCGTAGGAGCGCACCGGCCCGGCCGGCGTCTCGGCGGTCTCGAAGCGGACGGTCACCACCCCACGCCCCGAGCCCCAGACCCAGCCGCGGCCCATCTCGTCGTGCTCGACGTCCATGCCGGGTGACCAGCCGGGCCGGTCGCGGGCCCGGGTGACCTCGACCTCGGGTGCTTCCGGCTCGTCCTCCTCGGTCTCGCCGAACAGGTCCTCCTGGATCCAGTCCGCCAGCCCGGAGACCCCGACCCCGAGGAGCCGGACGCCGCCGGACGTGTCGAGGTCGGCCAGCAACCCGCGGGCGAGCCGGGCCACGGTGGTGCCGCTGTCAGTGGGGGAGGGCAGGGTCGTGGAGCGGTTGAGGGTCGTGAAGTCGTGCATCCGCACCTTGATGGTCACCGTCCGGCCGGAGAGGCCGCTCTTGCGCAGCCGGGTCGCCACGTCGGTCGCCTGCCGGGTGAGCAGGTGCTCCATGAGCGAACGATCGGTCAGGTCGGTGTCGTAGGTGCCCTCGGAGCTGATCGACTTCGTCTCCCGGTCCGGCTCGACGGGCCGGTCGTCGTCGGCGCGAGCCAGTGCGTAGAGGCCGGCGCCGTGGGCCTTGCCGACCAGCCGCACCAGCTCGTCCAGGCTGACCGTCTCGAGCTCGACCACCGTGTGGATGCCCACCCGGCGCAGCCGCTCGGCGGTCGCCGGCCCCACACCGGGGATGACGGTGACGTTCATCGGGCGGAGCAGCTCCTGCTCGGTGCCGGGTGGTACGACGACCAGCCCGTTCGGCTTGTCCAGCTCGCTGGCCACCTTGGCGATGAACTTCGAGCTGCCGATCCCGACCGAGGCGGTGAGCCCACCGGTCGCCTCGGCCACGCTCGCACGCAGCGCCTCGGCGAACGCCGTCACGGTCGGCACCTCGAGGTCGTCGAGCTGTGCGGCCGCGAGGTCGACGAACGCCTCGTCGAGGCTCAACGGCTCGACCAGCGGTGAGGCCGAGCGCAGCAGCCCCATCACGACCGAGCTGGCGTCGCGATAGGCGTGGAACCGGCCGGTCAGGAAAGCCGCGTGCGGGCATCGCGACCGGGCCTCGCGGGTCGACATCGCCGACCGGACGCCGTACTTCCGCGCCTCGTAGGACGCCGTGGCGACCACTCCGCGGCCGCCGACGCCGCCGACCACGACCGGCTTGCCGCGCAGCGAGGGCTTGTCACGCTGCTCGACTGCGGCGAAGAAGGCGTCCAGGTCCAGGTGGAGGACCGAGGCGTGGTCGCGCACGGCCGCAACGTACCGCCCAGCACCGACCCCGCCGATCAGCCGAGCCGTCCGTCCAGCATCCACCTGGCGTCCACAGTCGCGTCGCCGGCGGGCGTCGTCCACAGGTCGCCTCGTGCGGTCGCGGCACCGTCGGCGCGGCTGGGAAACGTCGAACCCATGACAAGTCCCACCAGTCCGGCGCCCCGCGCCACCACCCTCAACGCACGCACACCCGAGGACGTCCTGGCCGCCGTGCCGGTCGTGCTCGGCTTCGAGCCACTCGAGTCGGTCGCCATGCTCACCTTCGGGGGCATCGAGACCTTCCACGCGCGGGTCGACCTGCCACCACCCGGGAATGTCGACGAGGCGGTCGAGCAGCTGCTCGACCCGGCGCTGCGACATCGCGTGACCCACGTCCTGTTCGTCGTCTACGCCGACGACGGGCCCGCCGTCCGCGCGGTGCTGCGGCGGCTGCGGCTCGCGTTCGGCCGGGCCGGCATCGACGTGGTCGAGATGCTCCGTGCCCACAACGGGCGCTGGTTCGCTCCCGGCCGGCCCGGGGCGCCCGCGTCCGGGGTGCCCTACGACGTCAGCGGCCACCTGTTCCGCGCGCAGGCGGTGGTCGAGGGGATCGTCGTGCACGGCTCGCGCGCCGAGCTGGAGGCCGTGCTGCGGCCCAGCCCCGACGCGGTCGACGAGGTGGCGCGCGCAGTGCGGCGCGCGGTGCCGAGCCCGCCGGGCGAGATCGCCGACCTGGTCGACGTCCGGCTCGAGGCCGGGCGGTTCACTCCGGTGGAGCTGGCCCGGGTGCTGCTCGGGCTGCTGGAGATCCCGGGGCGCGACGCGGCCTGGGCCGCCATCACCCGCGACGTCGCGGCGCGGCACGTCCGGCTGTGGACCGACGCCGTCCAGCGCGCCCCCGACGACCTGGTCGCGGCGCCGGCAGCGGTGCTCGCGCTGGCCGCGTGGCTGGCGGGCCACGGCGCGCTGGCCTGGTGCGCCGTCGACCGGTGCCAGGCCGTCGACCCCGACAACACCCTGGCCCGGCTGGTCAGCGACATGCTCACCCAGGCAGTGCCGCCGTCCGCGTGGACACAGGCGGCGTCGTGAGACCGCCCGACGGCCGCATCCGTGACCGGGCGACCATGGGTACCTCCCGCCCATGGACACCCGGACCGTCGGCGTCGAGGAGGAGCTGCTGGTCGTCGACCCGGCAACGCGGTCCGTGACCTCACGCGCGCCCGAGCTGCTCAGGGAGAACCACGAGCGAGGCCGCGGCAGCGCCCCCCGCAGCGCGAGTGACGAGCTCGACCACGAGCTCTTCCGTCACCAGCTGGAGATCCGGACCGATCCGACAGCTGACGTCGAGGCGATCGTCCGGCAGGTGGTGGCCGCGCGGCGGACCGCAGGCGAGGCCGCGGCCCAGCACGAGCTCGCGGTGGCGGTCTGCGGGGCCGTGCCCCTGGCCCTCGAGGAGCCCGTGATCAGCGACAACGACCGATACCGCGACATGGCGGAGGCCTACGGACAGGTGGCCCGGCGGGGCACCACGTGCGGGATGCACGTCCACGTCGCGATCGAGTCGCCCGAGGAGGGGGTCCGCTGCCTCGACCGCATCGCACCCTGGCTGCCCGTGCTGCTCGCTGTGAGCACCAACTCTCCCTTCTGCGAGGGCGCAGACACCGGCTACGCGTCGTGGCGGACCCAGCTGTGGTCGACCTGGCCGAGCGCGGGCCCGACAGAGCGGTTCGGGTCGTTGGCGGGCTATCGGCGGACCTGCGAACGGATGATCGCCAGCGGGGCTGCACGTGACAAGGGGATGCTCTACTTCGACGCCCGTCTTTCCGAAGGCCAGCCCACGGTCGAGGTCCGCGTGCTCGACGCGGTCACCGATCCCGAGGACGTGGGCCTGCTGACCGCGCTGGTCCGGGCGCTGGTGGAGACGGCGGTCGATGCGTGGCCGGAGGGGCTCGCTGACTGGCGGTCCGAGGAGCTGCGAGCAGCCCGCTGGCGGGCGTCGCGCTACGGCTTGGCCGATCACCTTCTCCATCCGGTGACCCATGAGCTCAGGCCCGCGCGGGAGGTGCTGTCCGCGCTGGTCGACCAGGTGGCGGAGCGCCTCGAGGCGGCCGGTGACACCGACCGGGTCGCGGGTGGCCTCGAGCGGGTGCTCGCCGCCACCGGCGCGAGCCGGCAGCGAGCGGCGTACGAACGGACCGGCTCGATCGAGGGTGTCGTGGACGACGTCGTCGCCCGGACTGCGGAGTCATGGGCCTCCCCAGACGCCTTGTGAGGATCTAGGGTCCGAGACATGGGCGAAGAGGTGGAGGCACACGAGTTCTCCCGGGCCGACCGGACCCGCTACCGCGAGAAGGTCAGGCGCTGCCTCGACGTGTTCGCCCGCATGCTGCGCGAGGCCCGGTTCGACACCGACGACCCGATGACCGGTCTGGAGGTCGAGCTCAACCTGGTCGACGAGCACGGCGACCCGGCGCTGAAGAGCACCGAGGCGCTGGCGGCGATCGCCGACCCCGCCTTCCAGACCGAGCTGGGCCTGTTCAACATCGAGATCAACGTGCCGCCGGAGAAGCTGCGCGAGGGCGGCCTCGAGAAGTTCGAGGAGCTGCTGCGCCGCGACCTCAACGGCGCGGAGGCCAAGTCGGCCGCGGTCGGCGCGCACATGGTGATGATCGGGATCCTGCCGACCCTGGCCGCCGACCACATGACCGCGGAGAGCATCAGCCCCAACCCGCGCTACCGGCTGCTCGGCGAGCAGATCCTCAACGCGCGCGGCGAGGACATCTCGATCCGGATCGCCGGCATCGGCAACGTCGAGAAGCTCGACACGACCACCGACTCGATCGTGCCCGAGGCGGCCTGCACCAGCACCCAGTTCCACGTGCAGACCTCGCCGGACAGCTTCGCCGAGTACTGGAACGCCTCCCAGGTGATCTGCGCGATCCAGCTGGCGCTGTGCGCGAACTCTCCCTACCTCCTGGGCAAGGAGCTGTGGCGCGAGACCCGGATCCCGCTGTTCGAGCAGTCGACGGACACTCGGGCCGAAGAGCTCAAGGCGCAGGGTGTCCGGCCGCGCGTGTGGTTCGGCGAGCGGTGGATCAACTCGGTGTTCGACCTGTTCGAGGAGAACGTGCGCTACTTCCCGGCACTGCTCCCGATCACCGAGGACGAGGACCCCCTGGCCGTGCTCGAGGACGGTGGTGTGCCCAAGCTCGCCGAGCTGCGGCTGCACAACGGGACGATCTACCGCTGGAACCGGCCGGTCTACGACATCGCCGGGGGAGTGCCCCACCTGCGGGTCGAGAACCGCGTCCTCGCCGCCGGCCCGACGGTCGCGGACACGGTCGCGAACGCCGCCTTCTACTTCGGCCTGGTCCGCGCGCTCGCCGAGAGCGAGCGGCCGCTGTGGTCGCAGATGTCGTTCAGCGCCGCCGAGGAGAACTTCCACGTGGCGGCACAGCACGGCATCGAGGCGCAGGTCTACTGGCCCGGCGTCGGCCAGGTGCGCGCGACCGAGCTGACCCTGCGCCGGCTGCTTCCCCTGGCCCGCGAGGGGCTGGCTTCGTGGGGAGTGGAGAGCGCGACCAGCGACCGGCTGCTGGGGATCATCGAGCAGCGCTGCCTGCTCGGGACCAACGGCGCCGAGTGGTTCGTCCGCCGGATGCACAAGCGCTCCGACATGGAGCGGTTCGACGCGCTGCGCGCGACGCTGATGGAGTACCGCGAGCTGATGCACACCAACGAGCCGGTCCACACCTGGGAGTAGGGCCTCCTAGACGCGGACCCGGGCCCAGGTGCGGCCCAGCCCGCTGCGCGGGTCGCGCCAGCCACGGCGGTTGACGACGACGAACGCCAGCGGCGCGCCCGCCTCGTCGTACGCCGCGAGGGTGGCGGCCAGCCACCGCGCGTCGACGTCCTGGAGCTCGAGCCCGCCGCTGCGGGTGAGCCACACCAGCTGGTCGGGGTGGACGCCGGCGCGCACCCGGAGCGCGGCCACGACGTCGGTCCGCAGCCCGGGGTCGGTGGGCCCGGCCGTGTCGACGGCCAGGGAGGTGGCGCGCCCACCGGGGACGCCGACGTGCAGCACCGGCGGGTAGACGCGGCGGCGTTCGAGGGTCGCGTGCTCGAGGACCGCCCGCCGCAGCAGCGCGCGGGTGTGCCCCGGCAGTGGTTCGCTCAGCCCTTCCACGGCTGTGACCTCCCCGCTGCGGAGCGGGTCCACGCAGGCTCTCCACAGGTCGTCGCCCGGGCGCACCCGGTAGCGTGCCGGGCGGTGCCCGTGGGTACCCGGACGCACGAGGAGGATCGATGCCGACGGTCGTGTTGGGCTACGTGCCCAAGCCCGAGGGCGAGGCCGCCCTGGCCACCTCCATCTCCGAGGCCCGGCTGCGCCAGGCCGATCTGGTCGTCGTCGGCGCCCATCGCGCCCACCACGGCGACACCCAGGCCCGTGACCGGCTCCAGGCCGAGCTCGACGACGTCCGCACCCGCGTCGAGGAGGCCGGTGTCGTCGTCGACGTCCGGCACCCCGAGACCGGCCTCGAGGCTGCCGAGGACCTCCTCAACATCGCCGAGGAGGTGGGCGCCGAGCTGGTCGTGATCGGGCTGCGGCGGCGTACTCCTGTCGGCAAGCTGATCCTCGGCAGCAGCGCCCAGCGCATCCTCCTCGACGCCCACTGCCCGGTCCTGGCCGTCAAGTCCGACTGATCCGGGACGCGCCAGCGGACCGGATCGATGGTGGTCGAGCAGGCCGTCGCACCGAGGAACGAGGTGCGAACCGGCCGTGTCGAGACCTCCGCAGCGAAGGCCGGGACTCAACCAGGAGGCAAGATGACCATCATGGCCATCCACATCACCGGCGACGCCGACGCCGACCAGGTGCTCACCGACAGCCCGTTCGCGCTGCTGGTCGGGATGATGCTCGACCAGCAGTATCCGATGGAGCACGCGTTCCGCGGGCCGCACAAGGTGCTGACCAGGTTCGGGTCGATCGAGCCGAGCGTGATTGCGGCTGCCGACCCGGAGGAGTTCGCGACGCTCTGCTCGACGCCACCGGCGATCCACCGCTACGGGCGGTCGATGGCCGCGCGGCTGCAGGCGCTGGCCGGCCTGGTCGAGTCGGAGTACGACGGGCACGCCGAGCGGCTCTGGACCGATGCGGGCACCGGGAAGGAGCTGCTGGACCGGGTCATGGCGCTGCCCGGCTTCGGCAAGCAGAAGGCGCAGATCTTCGTGGCGCTGCTGGCCAAGCAGCTCGGCGTACGCCCGGAAGGCTGGGAGCAGGTCGTGGGCGCGTACGCCGAGGACGGCTACCGCTCGGTGGCCGACGTGACCGACCCGGCGTCACTGCAGAAGGTCCGGGAGTTCAAGAAGGCCAAGAAGGCCGAGGCCAAGGCGCAGGCCGGCTGATGCGGGCCACCCTCCTCCTCGCCGACCACGCGGTGGTGGCAGACGGGAAGCTGTACATCAACGGCGGCGGGTGGAGCGTCACTGGCCCGGGGGCGCCTTCGGCGATCGCGGTCAAGCTCGACGTGCCGTGGGACCGCGCCAACCAGCGGCTGCACCTGCGGCTGCGGCTCATCGGCCAGGACGGGGAGCCGGTCACCATCCCCGGCCCGGAGGGGCCGCAGCCGATCGAGATCACCGCCGACGCCGAGATCGGGCGCCCGGCCGGACTGGTGCACGGCGCCGACATCGACTTCCCGCTCGCCTTCCAGATCGGCCCGCTGCCGCTGCGACCAGGCGAGCGCTACGAGTGGGTGCTGGACATCGACGGCGCCACCCAGCAGGACTGGCACCTGACCTTCAGCACCCGCACCGCGGCGCCCGGGTCGGCGACGTACATCGTCGATCCCTGACGGCCCCTACCGGAGACCGTGCGACACGTTCGTCCAGTGGCGGCGCCAATGCGGGAACCCCTTTGCTTGCGTGGCAGAATGAACAACGCGGCTCTTGACGACAGCGGGTCGTGCCGCGCCCTGAGCCCGATCCTCGGCCCGCCCAAGCTGCTCCAACTGTCACCGAATGAAGAGGTGTTCGTGTCTTCCTCGAACGCGCGCAAGGTCCCTGAGCACGTGCTCACCCACCCGGCCGTCGTCGCACTGGTCGACAGGGGTGCCAGGGGGAGTCTCAGTCCCGAGGACGTACGCCGGGCGAGCGAAGACGCCCAGGTCGAGCCTCGGCACCTCAAGGGGCTGCTCGCGCACCTGAGCACCCTCGGCATCTCCGTGCACATCGACGTGAGCGGCGCCCGGGTGGCGGCCGCGACGACGACGAAGAAGACCGCGACGGCGACGACGAAGAAGGCCGCGGCCAAGGCGCCCGCGTCCAAGCAGGCCGCGCCCAACGGCACCACCAAGACCGCGCCGGCGAAGAAGGCCGCACCCGCCGCAGCCAAGAAGGCCGCTCCGGCGAAGAAGGCCGGCGCCAAGACCGATGCCGCCGGCGAGGACGCCGCGGCGGAGGTCGTGATCGGCCCCGACGGCAAGAAGGTGCTCCCGGACCTGCCGGACGAGCAGTTCGAGAAGGACGTCAAGGTCGATCCCACGATCGAAGAGGACGAGAAGGAGGCGTCGGCCACGTTCGTCGTCTCCGACGCCGACGACACCGGCGAGCCCGAGCAGCAGGTGATGGTCGCCGGTGCGACCGCCGACCCGGTCAAGGACTACCTCAAGCAGATCGGCAAGGTGCCGCTCCTCAACGCCGAGATGGAGGTCGAGCTCGCCAAGCGGATCGAGGCCGGCCTGTTCTCCGAGGAGAAGCTCGGCAAGGGCGGCAAGATCAGCGCGAAGCTCCTCGAGGAGCTCGAGTGGATCGCGGAGGACGGCCGCCGCGCCAAGAACCACCTGCTGGAGGCCAACCTCCGCCTCGTCGTCTCGCTGGCCAAGCGCTACACGGGCCGCGGCATGCTCTTCCTAGACCTGATCCAGGAGGGCAACCTCGGGCTGATCCGTGCGGTCGAGAAGTTCGACTACACCAAGGGCTACAAGTTCTCGACCTACGCCACCTGGTGGATCCGGCAGGCGATCACCCGCGCAATGGCCGACCAGGCCCGCACCATCCGCATCCCCGTGCACATGGTCGAGGTCATCAACAAGCTCGCTCGCGTGCAGCGCCAGATGCTCCAGGACCTCGGCCGCGAGCCGACTCCGGAGGAGCTGGCCAAGGAGCTCGACATGACCCCCGAGAAGGTCATCGAGGTCCAGAAGTACGGCCGCGAGCCCATCTCCCTGCACACCCCGCTCGGCGAGGACGGCGACTCCGAGTTCGGCGACCTGATCGAGGACTCCGAGGCGATCGTCCCGGCGGACGCCGTGAGCTTCACGCTCCTTCAGGAGCAGCTGCACGCCGTACTGGACACGCTCTCCGAGCGCGAGGCGGGCGTGGTGAGCATGCGGTTCGGCCTCACCGACGGCCAGCCCAAGACCCTCGACGAGATCGGCAAGGTCTACGGCGTGACCCGCGAGCGGATCCGCCAGATCGAGTCGAAGACCATGTCGAAGCTCCGTCACCCCAGCCGCTCGCAGGTCCTGCGGGACTACTTGGATTGAGGGTCAACCCTCACTGCGGCACAAGGCTTCAGGTGCAGGTGCTCAACTAGGCTGCGCGTGGTGG
>JAWWPK010000194.1:0-9532 GCA_033854925.1 Nocardioidaceae bacterium
AGGAGGAGCGGGACGGCGAGGACCTGCTGCTGCAGGTGCGCCCCGAGGACCTCACCAAGTTCGGCCTGATCCCCGAGTTCATCGGCCGCCTCCCGCTGATCGCGAGCGTCTCCAAGCTCGACCAGGAGGCCCTCGTCCAGATCCTCACTGTGCCCCGCAACGCGCTGGTGAAGCAGTACCAGAAGCTCTTCGAGCTCGACGGCGTCGAGCTCGAGTTCACCGAGGACGCCATCCGGGCCATCGCCGACAACGCGATGGAGCGCGGCACCGGTGCCCGCGGCCTGCGCGCCATCATCGAGGAGGTCCTCCTCCACGTGATGTACGACGTCCCCTCCCGCAGCGACGTCGCCAAGGTGATCGTCACCCGCGAGGTCGTCATGGACGATGTCGCCCCCACGCTGATCCCGCGCGAGTCCGAGGCCAAGAAGAAGAAGTCGGCCTAGCGCAGCGCAGGCGCGATTCGTCTGCGGCACGACGTGTGATTTGCCGCTGAGCCCCACAGACGAATCGCTTAGTTGACGATCGGCACGGACGGAACGCCGGCCCGGCGGAGGTCCGCCATGACCTCCCAGGGCTCCAGACGCAGCTCGATCGACGCGCACCTGAGCACCGTGCTTCGGCTCAGGACCACCGCACGCTCGCGCTTCATGTCGCGCCACCAGTGGCCGACCTTGAGATGGAAGGAGCCGTCCACCTCGAGGACCACCACTCGGCCGTCGGGCAGCTCCCACTCGCAGTCCAGGTATCGGCGCCGACCCTCGCCGTCCGTCCGCACCGCCTGCCGGACCGGCTGGGCCAGTCCGGCCCGCTCGCACAGGTGGCCGACGTCGATCTCCGCGAAGGACTGGGCTCCACCGGCGATGTCCCCGAGTGCGACGGCGAAGACCGCTCCGTTGCGGAGCTTCCTGATCCTCGGCTGGGTCATGAGCAGCCGGTCGGCGGTCGTCAGCTGCTGCTGCACGCATGCGGCGAGCAAGCCGATTGCGCGGCGTACGTGTCGGTCCCGTTCGGCGGCGAGGAGTGCCGCGTAGTCGATCGGGAGCCGTGGCGGACCGGACCCGGTCGGGCGTGGCCAGCGCTGGTAGGGCCGTCGCGTCTGGTGGAAGAGGAAGCCGTCGATGGGGTCGACGAGGTCGCCCTTCGGTGTGAGCACGTGGATGGTCTCGTCGTCACCCTTCCATTCGAGTCCGGCACGGCGGCACGCCGTCAGGTGTGTCAGAACGCCGCCGCCTCCGGCGTGCAGGACTCCCAACCACAGCCTCTGGTCGTAGGTCAGGGGTGCGTTCTGCAGCGCCACTACTCCCCACGCCGGAGCATGCCAGCGCCCGTAGGCGATCTCGTGGTCGATCTGGCTGTCAGTCCACCCGCATGCCCGGAGCTGCGCTCGCGAGACGACCCCGTCCTGGTCGGCGGCGAGGGAAGCGAGGCCAGCCAGCCGCATCTCTCGCTTCGTCTGCGATCCGACGTGCTGTTCCACGCTCGGGTCGACGGACGAATCGTCGGCGGGCTGGGCGGTCACGAGCCCGATGCTGCCCCGATCCGGGATGAGGCGTCGTTCGTTCTCCACAGCCCGCGATTCGTCTGAACCGGCAAGCGGCGGAACCCAGGTCAGCCCGCAGACGAATCGCGGGAGACCAGCCCCTCACGGTGTGCGGTGGCGACCAGCTCGGAGCGGCGGTCGCCCCCGAGCTTGGCCAGCAGGTTGGACACGTGCCGCTCCACGGTCCGGTGGCTGATGAACAGCCGCGCTCCGATGCCGCGGTCGGTGAGCCCCTCGGCGACCAGGCCGAGGATCTCGCGCTCGCGTCGGGTGAGCTGGTAGGGGTTCTCGGTGGTGGCGTCCGCGGGCAGCTTGAGCCGCGACCGTCGCCCGAGGTCCTCCGCGAGCGTCTCGAGTCGGTGCGCGCCGATCGCGCGAGCGTCGGCGACCGCGGTGTTGATCGACGAAGCGGCCGCCTGCCGGTCTCCGCCCGCCGCGAGCAGCGCCTCGGCGCCGCGGAGCCGGGCCAGGGCGGCGCGATAGCGGTCGCCGAGGCCGTGCCAGGCCCCGGCGGCTTCGGCCCACGCCTCCTCGGAGTCCGAGATCGCCGCTGCGGCGGTCCGCAGCTCGGCCTCGACGAGCGGCGGACGCCACCCGATCGACGCGGCCGACGCCTCGGCGCGGGCGAGCCCCTGACGGGCCTCGGCGAGCAGCGGCGGACGATGGCTCATCGCCGCGGCAACGCCTGCGGTGTGCAGCGGGACCTCGAAGTACGGGTGCCAGCGCTCCGGCAGCCTGGCCCGGCCCTCGGCCAGGAGCTCGGTGGCCGCGGCCGGGTCGCCCTGGGCCACCGCGCACTCGATCAGCGTGGCGAAGAGGGGGGCGAGCAGCTGCGGGTCGATGAGGAGGTGGCCGCCGGCCCGGCCTCGCTCGAG
Source organism: Nocardioidaceae bacterium (assembly GCA_033854925.1). GTDB lineage: Bacteria > Actinomycetota > Actinomycetes > Propionibacteriales > Nocardioidaceae > Nocardioides. The sequence goes on from JAWWPK010000194.1 coordinate 2,416, forward strand.
GGTGGCCCGGGCTGGATCGAGCGCGCCCTGCCGGAGCAGGAGCTCACCTTCGACGAGGTTGACCCGGAACGCGTCGACTCCCTGCGGGTCGAGGCCGCGGGCCTCGGCGAGGAGCTGTTCGGCGTGGTCGAACCGGCACAGCTGCAGGAGAATCTCCGCGGCGTCGCAGCGGCACCAGACGCCCTTGCGACGTCGTAGCCCGAGCTCGTCGCCGACCCGCACGCTCTCGAGGGCGGTCGCCGCAGCCTCCTCCATCCGCCCGTAGGCCAGGTAGACGCTGTTGAGGTTGACCAGGGCCCGGGCGTTCTCGTCGACGTCGTCCAGCTCCTCGTCGGCGATCCGGAGCGCCTCCCGAAGCTCGGCGATGCCCTCCTCGGCCCGGCCCAGGTAGGCGATGTCGACCCCGAGGTTGCAGCGGGCGTGGCCCTCGATCGACCGTCCGTCCGGCAGCTGCTGGGCCACCGCGATGGCCTGTCGCGCGAACTGCTCGGACTCGGCGTAGCGGTCGGCGAGCATCAGCATCTGGGACAGCCCGCTGAGTACGGCGGCCCGCGCGCGCGTCGGCGGCTGTTCGGGCACCAGCTCCACCGCCCGCTGGTAGGCCGCGAGGGCGCCATGCCCGTCCCCGGACATCCACAGGTAGCGGCCGAGCCGCTCGTGGAGCCAGCCGCGCAGCGTGTCGTCCTCCGGGTCCGCGCAGGCGATCGCTTCCCTGATCAGTCTCGTGGCCAGCGCGGGGTGCGCGGCGAGGTGGGCGACCTCGGCCACCCAGCGCAGCAGCCGGGGCCTGGGGAGGTGCAGCAGCTGCTGGCCGTCCGGTAGGACGTCGAGCAGCTCCAGAGCCCGCTCGTAGTGGGCCAGCGACTCGGCGAAGGCCAACGCTCCGCTGGCCTCCTGGCCGGCAGCGACGGAGGCGACCAGCGCCCGCTCCGGCTCCCCGGCCGCGTCCCAGTGCCGCGCGATCCGGCCGGCGACCCCGCCGTAGCGGCGGACCGCGAGGTCGGGCGACGCCGTCAGGGTCGTCGCCAGCCGGTGGTGCACCCGGGCCGCCTCGCCGGGGAGGAGGCTGGCGGCGATCGCCTCCTGGAGCAGCGCGTGCCGGAACACCAGCACGTCGCCCTGGGGCCGCAGGACGTGGGCCTCGACGGCCTCACGCAGCGCAGACTCGAGCCGGTCTCCGGTGACGTCGACGACGGCCTCGAGCAGCCGGTGCGGGACCTCCCGGCCGACCAGGCTCGCGGTGCGCAGCACCTGCCGGGTGGCCGGTTGCAGCGCCTCGAGCCGGGCCAGCAGGAGGTCGCGGATCGTGGTCGGCAGCTCACCGGCGCCGGAGCCGAGGGCGAGGAGCTCCTCGGCGAAGAACGGGTTGCCCTCCGCGCGGGCATAGACCTCGTCGAGCAGCTCCCGCCTGGGCGGGAGGCCGAGGATGTCGCTGAGCTGGCGGGCCTGCTCGTCACGGGTGAGGGGGTCGAGACGGACCCGCTGGTCGCCGCGCCGCGCCAGCTCGGCGACATAGCGGGCCAGTCCGGGCGGCACGGGGGACTCGTCGGTGCGGAGGGTGAGCAGCAGCAGGACGGCGCCGCGCTGCTGGCGGGCGAGAAGGGCGAGCAGCTCGCGGGTCGAGGTGTCGGCCCAGTGCACGTCCTCGATGACGAGGACGAGCGGGCGGCGGAAGGCGAGCTGCTGGAACAGCGCGGACAGGGCCTGGAAGAGACGGCTCGAGCCCAGGCTCCCCGGGGTGGGCTCCTCGTCAGGGCCGAGCAGCGCCGGCGCCAACCGGCCCAGCTCCATGGCGGCCGGACCCGACCAGCGGCGTACGGCGGTCGCGCCCTCGCGCCGGACCAGCTCGGCGAGGAGCTCGACCAGCGGCGCGTAGGGGAGCGTCTGGCCACCCTGCGCGACGCAGTGGCCGACCAGCACGTCGACGTCGCGGTCCTGGAGCCGCGCGGTGAGCTCGGCGACGACCCGGGTCTTGCCGATGCCGGCCGGCCCCTCGATGAGCGCGGTGGTGAGCCGGGCGGCCTCGACGGTCTCATCGAGCAGGGCTTCCAGTCGGCCGAGCTCGTCGTCGCGGCCGACCAGCAGCCGGCTGGTCGAGCGTCTGCCGCCGGCCTCGGCCACGGAGCTCATGTCGAGCAGTATGGTCCGCGGTCCGGGCCGGCGTCAGTGCGTGCAGTCGGGGCGGTCAGTGCCCCTCGGTCACCTGGACGATCTGGTCGGCCACCAGTCCGTGGGCCTCGCGGTGCACCTGGGCGGCCGCCTCGGCGTCCGGCGCCTCGACCAGGCAGAACACCTTCCCGGTGCCCTCGTCGAACCAGTACTGCTTGTAGTCGACGCCGTAGGCCTCCTGCGTCTTCAGGTCGGCGGCGTGAGCGCCGGCGACGGCCTCCGCGGTGAGTCCTTCGACCTTCTCGTGGACGTCCATGAACAACGGCATGGGTTTCTCCTTGGTAGTGGTGGTCATCTGTTCATCTCGACCCTCACCCGCCCGGCCCAGCGGCACGTAGGGGCAACCACGTAGTTCTCGCTCCGGGTCCACGCACCAGGCGCGAGCTCAGCCCTCCGCGACCACCGGCGCGAGCTCCGCCTCGACGGTCAGCTCGGTGGCCGACTCGTCGACGGTGAACTTCAGCTTTCCGGTGATCTTGCCGGTCTTGCGCAGGTCGTCGGCGGCGAGCTCGGCGGCGCGGACGAGCGGCTCAGGGCCGCTGATGCGGACCTTGGTCAGCTCGTGGCGCATCGAGACCTTGGCCTGCGACTTGGCGCCGCGGATCCCGATCAGCGCGGCGGCCACGGCGTCCAGGGTCGCCGGGTCAGCTGCGGCCGCGGCGCCGAGGTCGGTCTGCACGGGCCAGGGCGCCCGGTGGATCGAGCCCTCCTGCCACCACGACCAGACCTCCTCGGTCACGTAGGGCAGGAACGGTGCGAGCAGCCGGAGCTGGACCTGGAGCGCGAGCGCCAGCGTGGCGCGGGCCGAGGTCGTCGCCGGTGATCCTGCGTCGTCGTACGCGCGCTCCTTGACCAGCTCCAGGTAGTCGTCGCAGAACTCCCAGAAGAAGCGCTCGGTGACCTCGAGCGCGGTCGTGTAGTCGTAGGCCTCGAACGCCTCCGTGGCCTCGGTGACGACGGCCGCGAGCCGGCCCAGCAGGGCGCAGTCGACCGGCTCGGAGACCTCGAAGGTGTTGATCGAGGTGGCGCCCACGCCGCCGAGGACGAACTTCGACGCGTTGAGCACCTTCATGGCCAGCCGTCGGCCGACCTTCATCTGGGTCTCGTCGAACGGCGAGTCGAGGCCCGGCCGGGCCATGGCGGCCCGCCAGCGGACGGCATCCGCGCCGAACCGCTCGAGGACGTCTGTCGGGACGACCGCATTGCCCTTCGACTTCGACATCTTCTTGCGATCGGGGTCGAGGATGAAACCGGAGACCAGCGCGTGCGACCACGGTGCGGCGTGGTTCTCGAAGTGCGCGCGCACCACGCGGGAGAAGAGCCAGGTCCGGATGATGTCGTGCGCCTGGGTGCACAGGTCCATCGGGAAGACCCGCTGCCACAGGTCGTCGTCCTGCTCCCAGCCACCCGCGATCTGCGGGGTCAGCGACGAGGTCGCCCAGGTGTCCATCACGTCGGCGTCGCCGATGAAACCGTCCGGCTTGCCGCGCTGGTCCTCGGTGTAGCCCTGCGGCGCCGTCGTCGACGGGTCCATCGGCAGCTCGTCCTCACGCGGCAGCAGCGGGTGCGCGTGGTCGGGCTCGCCCTCGCCGTCGAGGGGGTACCAGACCGGGAAGGGGATGCCGAAGAACCGCTGCCGGGAGATCAGCCAGTCGCCGTTGAGACCGCCGACCCAGTTGTCGTAGCGGTGCTTCATGTGGCCCGGGATCCACTCGATCTCGGCGCCGCGCTCGAGCATCTCCTGGCGCAGCGCGGCGTCGCGACCGCCGTTGCGGATGTACCACTGCCGGGTGGCGACGATCTCGAGCGGCTTGTCACCCTTCTCGTAGAAGTTCGTCATGCGCTGGGTGGGTTGCGGCTCGCCCTCGAGGTCGCCGGTCTCGCGCAGCATCGCGACCATCTCCTCGCGCGTGGAGAAGATGGTCTTGCCGGCCAGCCGCTCGTACGCCGCCGCGGCCGGCTCCGAGGACAGCCAGGCCGGCGTCTCGCGCAGCAGCCGGCCGTCGCGGCCGATCACGGTGCGGACCGGCAGGTCCAGCTCGCGCCACCAGGTGACGTCGGTCAGGTCGCCGAAGGTGCAGCACATGGCGATGCCGGCGCCCTTGTCCATCTCGGCCAGGTGGTGGGCGATGACCGGGATCTCGACGCCGAAGACCGGCGAGGTGACCGTGGTCCCGAACAGCGGCTGGTAGCGCTCGTCGTCTGGGTGCGCGATCAGCGCCACCACACTCGGGATCAGCTCGGGTCGGGTGGTCTCGATCGGGACGGTGCTTCCGCCCGGTGCATGGAAGTGGACGCGGTAGTAGGCGCCGGCGTACTCCCGCGCCTCGAGCTCGGCCTGGGCCACGGCCGTCTGGAACGTGACGTCCCAGAGGGTCGGTGCTTCCTGGAGGTAGGCCTCGCCCCGCGCGAGGTTGCGCAGGAACGCGCGCTGGCTGGCGACCTGTGCCTTGGGGCCGATCGTCGTGTAGTGCTGCTGCCAGTCGACCGACAGGCCGAGCTGGCGCCAGAGCTGCTCGAAGATCTCCTCGTCCTGGTGGACGAGCCGCTCGCAGAGCTCGACGAAGTTGGGCCGGCTGATGGGGACCTGGCGTTTCGGGTCCGGCTTCTCCGGCGGGGTGAAGTCGGCCTGGTAGGGCAGCGACGGGTCGCAGCGGACGCAGTAGTAGTTCTGCACCCGGCGCTCGGTGGGCAGCCCGTTGTCGTCCCAGCCCATCGGGTAGAAGACCGCCTTGCCGCGCATCCGCTGGAACCGCGCGATGAGGTCGGTGTGCGTGTAGGAGAAGACGTGCCCGACGTGCAGCGACCCGCTCACGGTGGGCGGCGGCGTGTCGATCGAGTAGACGTTCTCGCGCGGCTGGGACCGGTCGAAGGCGTAGGTCAGGTCGTCCTTCCAGCGCTGCACCCACTTCTCCTCGAGCCCCTCGAGGGCAGGCTTGTCGGGTACGACGACGGCGCGTGGGGCCGTCGACGTCTCCATAGCCTGGTCCTGCGGGGTCTCGGTCATACCCGAAATCCTAGGTCTCAGCGCGCCTCGCCCGAAAACGGGATACGGCCCCGACCTGCACGGTTAGCATTTCGACGCGCATCATGGGGTGCGACAGATCGGGGGTTGGAACCACCCATGCGGGCACCCACCACGGCGCCCCGGGCTCGGACGGGGTGCGACCTGCAGCGGATCGACGACGTCTCGGACGCGATCCGCGACTTCGGCGACCGCTACCTCGACCGGGTCTACACCACCGCGGAGCAGGAGGCCGGCCGCCTCAGGGGCGCCGCCTCGCTGGCCGGCTTCCTCGCTGCCAGGTTCGCCGCCAAGGAGGCGGTGCTCAAGCTCATCGGGACCGCCGACGGCGTCGACCCCCGCGATGTCGAGATCACCCACGAGGACGGCCGCCCCGTGGTACGCCTGTCCGGACGCGCGGCCACCCTGGCCGAGGAGGCGGGCGTGGGCCCGATCGACGTCAGCCTCAGCCGCTCCGGAGACCACGCACTCGCGGTCGCCGTCGCCATCACCCAACCCAATGTCCAGCCGAGAGACGAATAGCATGACGCAGTCAGTGACCGACACCATCCGCGGGCTCCTCACCGAGCACGCCAGGCTGGGCGTCGACGTCGCCTCCCTGTCCGACACCGACGACCTGTACGGCGCGGGCATGACCTCTCACGCGTCCGTCACGGTGATGCTGGCCTGCGAGGACGAGTGGGATCTCGAGTTCCCCCAGCAGATGCTGAAGAAGAGCACCTTCGCCTCCGTCGCCAACATCCGCGACGCGCTGGGCGAGCTCGGGGTCGACGACGCGTCGGTGGCGAGGGCCTGATGGACACACCGACCATGTCCGTGGAGGAGGCGACCGCCCTCGCCCACCGCATCGGCCGCGAGGTCGCGGGGATCCACGCCGCCGACGTCGACGTCCAGGCCCGGTTCCCGAAGGAGACCGTCGACGCGTTCCGGGCCGAGGGGCTGCTGGGCGCACTCGTCCCGACCGAGCTCGGCGGCCTCGGCCACGACCTGCGCACCGCCGCCGCGGTGGTCCGCACGGTCGGCCGCTACTGCGCGTCCTCGGCCATGATCCTGGCGATGCACCACATCCAGGTGGCCTGCCTGGTCCGGCACGGCCGCTCGGAGAAGCTGCGCGACTACGCCCGCCGGGTGGCGGCCGAGCAGCTGCTGCTGGCCTCGGCCACCACCGAGATCGGCATCGGCGGCAACACCCGCACCTCGAGCTGCTTCGTCGAGCGGGACGGGGCCGGCGGTTTCACGCTGACCAAGCAGGCGCCGGTCATCTCCTACGGCGAGTACGCCGACGCGATCTTCACCACCGCACGGCGCGACGTCGAGAGCCCGGCGAGTGACCAGGTGCTCGTGGTCTGCGAGTCGCCCGCGGTGACCCTGACCCCGCTCAGCGGCTGGGACACCCTCGGCTTCCGGGGCACGTGCTCGCTCGGCTTCACGCTCGTGGCCAGCGGAGACGCCGACCTCATCCTCGACGACCCGTTCGGCGACGTCTCCGCGCAGACGATGCTGCCGACCGCGCACCTGCTCTGGTCCTCGCTGTGGCTCGGCCTGGCCGAGGAGGCCTCGTGGCGGGCCCAGCGGTTCGTCCAGAGGGCGGCCCGCAAGGACCCTGGCACCATGCCCCCGGGCGCCATCCGGCTCGCGGCGCTGATGGTCACCCGGCAGGAGTTCGCCGCGACCGTGGACTCCCTCATGACCCGCTACCTGTCGATCATGGGCGACCCGGAGGCGACCAGCGCGGTCGACTTCATGGGCGCGATCAACACGCTCAAGATCTCGGCGTCCACCGAGGTCGTCGACGTGGTCAACCAGGCGATGCTGATCTGCGGCATCCAGGCCTACCGGGAGGACTCCGTGTACTCACTGGGCCGGATCCTGCGCGACGCCCACGGCGCCGCGGTCATGGTCAACAACGACCGCATCGCCGGC
>JAWWPK010000195.1:0-10038 GCA_033854925.1 Nocardioidaceae bacterium
CGGGGTGGCCGGTGACCAGGTCTCCGACACCCGGCACCACGGTGGGCCGGACCAGGCGGTCTACGCGTACTCCCGCGAGGAGCTGGACTGGTGGGCCGAGCAGCTCGGCGACGAGCTCCGCGACGGCGAGTTCGGCGAGAACCTCACCACCTCCGGCATCGACGTCAACGAGGCGGAGGTCGGGGAGCGCTGGCGGATCGGGACCGTGCTCCTCGAAGTGGCCTCGGTGCGGACGCCGTGCAACGACTTCAAGCAGTGGGTGGGTCGCGGCGGCCACGACAACTCCGCATGGGTACGCCGCTTCACCGAGCGGCAGCGGCCCGGCCCCTACCTGCGGGTGCTGCAGCCGGGCGTCCTCGCCGCGGGCGACCCGATCGACGTGGTGCACCGACCGGGCCACGGGGTGACCGTGTCGTACATGTTCCGGGCGATCCGCCGCGAGCCGGACCTGCTGCCGAGGCTCCTGGAGGTCGAGGGGCTGGTGGAGAAGGCCAGGGCCAAGGCGGTGGCGGCGTCGAGACGAGCCAAGACCTAGGTCCCTACCGGCCGGTAGCCCTTGTGAACTAAGTTACTTCGCGAACGTCGCCACCCGACCGGTCTCGGACGGACCAGCCAGGAGAAGCAATGCCCCGCAACATCGACCCGAGCTTCGTCGACAAGATGACGCCCAACTTCGCCCAGCTGTTCCTGGACCGGGTCGCCAAGTCGTCCGCCCTCGAGGCGTACCGCTTCCCGAAGGGCGATTCGTGGGAGTCCGTCACCTGGAAGCAGGCCGGTGACCGCGTCAACAGCCTCGCGGCCGGACTGCTCTCGCTCGGGATCCAGCCCGAGCATCGCGTCGGCATCGCGTCCTCGACCCGCTACGAGTGGATCCTCGCCGACCTTGCGGTGATGTGCGCCGGCGGCGCCACGACCACGGTCTACCCGTCGACCAACGAGGACGACACGGCGTACATCGTCGGCGACTCCGAGTGCCAGGTCGTCTTCGCCGAGGACGACGAGCAGATCAAGAAGCTCAGCGAGAAGAGGGCCGACCTGCCCACCGTCGCCAAGGTCGTCACCTTCGATGGCACAGCGGACGGCGAGTGGATCATCACCCTGGACGCGCTGGCCGACCTCGGCGACAAGTACCTCGTCGAGCACCCCGACGCCATCACGACGACCGTCGCTGCCATCAAGCCCGAGCAGCTCGCCACACTGATCTACACCTCCGGCACCACCGGCCGCCCCAAGGGCGTGCGGCTGACGCACCGAGCCTGGGTCTACGAGGGCGCGGCGATCGCCGTACAGGACATCCTCGACGAGAAGGACGTGCAGTTCCTCTGGCTGCCGATGGCGCACTCGTTCGGCAAGGTCCTGCTCTCCGCCCAGCTCGCCTGCGGCTTCGCGACCGCGATCGACGGCCGGGTCGACAAGATCGTCGACAACCTGGGCGTGGTGAAGCCGACGTTCATGGGCGCCGCCCCGCGCATCTTCGAGAAGGCGCACGGCCGCATCGTCACCATGCAACAGGCCGAGGGCGGGGTGAAGGAGAAGATCTTCAACCAGGCCTTCAAGGTCGGCCTCGACGTCAACCGCCGCAAGCGGGCCGGCCAGTCCGTGCCGCTGCTGCTCGGCGTACAGCACCAGCTCTTCGACCGGCTCGTGTTCAGCAAGGTCCGGGAGCGGTTCGGCGGCCGGGTCCGGTTCTTCATCTCCGGCGCTGCGGCGCTCAACCAGGAGATCGCGGAGTGGTTCAACGCCGCCGGCATCCTCATCCTCGAGGGCTACGGCATGACCGAGAACGCCGCGGGGGCCACGGTCAACCACCCCGACGACTACAAGATGGGCACCGTCGGCCCCGCCATCCCCGGCAGCGAGATCAAGCTGGGTGACGGCGACGAGGTGATGATCAAGGGCCCGCACGTGATGGACGGCTACCACAACCTCCCCGAGGAGACCGCCAGGGCGCTCACGCCCGACGGCTGGCTGCGCACCGGTGACAAGGGCGCGATCGACGCGGACGGCTTCCTCACGATCACCGGCCGGATCAAGGACCTCTTCAAGACCTCCGGCGGCAAGTACATCGCCCCTTCGGCGATCGAGTCGAAGTTCAAGGCGCTGTGCCCCTACGCCAGCCAGTTCGTCGTCTTCGGCGACGAGAAGAACTTCGTCGTTGCCCTGATCACCCTCGACGAGGACGCGATGGCGGGCTGGGCCGCCGAGAACGGCATGGCCGGCAAGCCCTACTCCGAGGTGGTGGCCTCCGACCAGGTGCAGGCGATGGTCGGCCAGTACGTCGACGAGCTCAACGAGAAGCTGAACCGCTGGGAGACCATCAAGAAGTGGGAGCTGCTCGACCACGACCTCTCGGTCGAGTCCGGCGAGCTCACCCCGTCGATGAAGGTCAAGCGCAACATCGTCGAGGCCAACAACAAGGCGCGGATCGACGCGTTCTACTCGGCCTGAGCTCCCACTCGTCACGCAGGTCGCCCACAGGAGCCCCACAGGTGGGCGACGCAGGCTGACGTCATGACACACCACGACGAGCTCGACGACCACGACCTCGGCCTGTCCCACGACCTGCCACAGCTCGTCGCCAACGAGCGGAAGGCGTGGGGGAGGCGGGGGCTGCTCGGGCTGGTGGGAGGCGTCGGTGCGGTCGCGCTGGTCGGGTGCGGTGACGACCAGAGTGCGCCGACCAGCAGCGCCTCGGAGTCGACCTCGACCCAGGCCGCTCCCAGCCAGACCGCGAGCGGCAGCTCACCCGGCGGCGCCGGGATGACTGATGACTCGAGCGTCGACGTCGCCGCCGGCGAGATCCCCGAGGAGACGGCCGGCCCGTACCCGGGTGACGGCTCCAACGGCGTCAACGTGCTGAGCGAGAGCGGGATCGTCCGCAGCGACCTCACCTCGTCGTTCGGGTCGGCGACCGGAGTGGCCGTGGGTGTGCCGGTGACGGTGAACCTCAAGGTCTACGACCTCAACGGCACCGACGTCTCGCCGCTGGCCGGCGCCGCCCTCTACCTGTGGCACTGCGACCGCGAGGGCCGCTACTCGATGTACTCCGACGGCGTGACCGACGAGAACTACCTGCGCGGCGTCCAGGAGACCGCGGCCGACGGGAGCGTGCAGTTCACGACGGTCTTCCCGGCCTGCTACGACGGCCGGTGGCCGCACATGCACTTCGAGGTCTACCAGTCGCTGGACTCCGCCACGTCGTACTCGAACAAGCTGCGCACCTCGCAGCTCGCGATCCCCGAGGACACCTGCCGCGAGGTGTACGGCGTCGTGGACGGGTACGACGCCAGCGTCGACAACCTCGACAGCGTGAGCCTGGACAGCGACATGGTGTTCAGCGACGGCTACTCGCTGCAGCTCACGACGGTCACCGGCTCGGCCGACGAGGGATACGCGTTCTCGCTCAACGTGCCGGTGTGATCACGGGGTAGGCACACTGGTGCGGTGCCGTCCGCCCTGCCCGAAGGAGAACCGGCGCCGAGCGACGGCAGCCTCCCGGACTCGGCGCTGGCCGGGCTCGGCGAGCGGCCGTTCGGGGTCTACGTGCACGTGCCGTTCTGCACGGTCCGCTGTGGCTACTGCGACTTCAACACCTACACGGTCGCCGACCTCGGCACCGCGACCGGCGTGCCGGGCGCCTCGCGGACGACGTACGCCGGCGCCGCCGTCGAGGAGATCCGGCTGGCCCGCCGGGCGCTCGGGCGCCGCGTGCCCGTCGAGACGGTCTTCTTCGGCGGCGGCACGCCCACGCTGCTGAGCCCGGCCGACCTCGGCGCGGTGCTGAGCGCGATCGACACCGAGCTCGGCTTGGCGGAGGGCGCCGAGGTGACCACCGAGGCGAACCCGGACAGCGTCACCAAGGCGGACCTGGTGGCGCTGCGCGAGGCGGGGTTCACCCGGATCTCGTTCGGGATGCAGTCAGCGGTCGACCACGTGCTCACCGTGCTCGACCGCACCCACGACCCGGCCCGGGTGCCGGACGTGGTGGCCTGGGCGCGCGCGGCCGGCTTCGACCCTCGGCAGGGCGGGAGCATCAGCCTGGACCTCATCTACGGCACGCCGGGCGAGTCGCTGGCCGACTGGGAGACCTCGCTCGACGCCGCGCTCGCGTGCGCGCCCGACCACGTCTCGGCGTACTCCCTCATCGTCGAGGACGGCACCGCGATGGCCCGGCGGGTCCGCCGCGGCGAGCTGCCGATGCCCGACGAGGACGACCTCGCGGACAAGTACGCCGTGGCCGACGAGCGGCTCACTGGGGCCGGACTCGGCTGGTACGAGGTCTCCAACTGGGCTCGGGGCCATCCAGGAACCACCGCCGCCCGCTGCCGGCACAACCTCCTCTATTGGACCGGTGCGGACTGGTGGGGCGTCGGCCCCGGCGCGCACTCGCACGTCGGCGGGGTCCGCTGGTGGAACGTGCGGCACCCGGCGGCGTACGCCGACCGCATCGCGGCCGGAGTCAGCCCCGCGCAGGGACGCGAGCTGCTGGACCCGGAGACCAGGCGCGTCGAGCGGGTGCTGCTCGAGCTGCGGCTGAGCAGCGGGCTGCCGCTCTCGGTGCTCGACGACGCCGGCCGGGACGCCGTCGGCGAGCAGGTCGCCCGCGGCCTCGTCACCCTCGAGGGGGACCGGCTGGTCCTGACCGCCGGGGGCCGACTCCTGGCCGACGCCGTCGTTCGGGACCTGATGCCCTGACCGGACCCTGAACCCTCGCCTAGGCAGCCGTTCAGCGGTGTTCGAGGTCCTAGGCTGTCGGCCATGACCACTGGTCCCGAGAACCCGCCGCCGGACCCCACCCAGCCCTACGGCTCGGTCCCGCCGCCTCCGCCCCCGCCGCCGTCACCCGGCTACGCGGGCTACACCCCGCCCGGCCTGCCGCCCGGCGCGTACGGCGTCAGCTCGCAGGCGCCGTACGGCCTGCATCCGGCGACCGGCATTCCCTATTCCGACAAGTCGAAGATCGTGGCCGGGCTGCTGCAGATCCTTTTGCCGTTCGGCATCGGCCGCTACTACATCGGCGACACGACCACCGGGATCTGGCAGACCGTGGCGACGGTGCTGACCTGCGGGCTGGCCCACATCTGGGTGCTCATCGACGGCATCCTGATGCTCGTCCACGACGACGCCAAGGACTCGCGGGGCTACATCCTGCGGAGCTGAGCGAGGCTCACTCGGCCGTCACGAAGTCGATGAGCTCTTCGACCCGGCCGAGGAGCGTCGGCTCGAGGTCGTCGTAGGACGTCACCCGCCCGAGGATGTGCTGCCAGGCCCGGGCGATGTCGGCCTGGGTCTCGTGCGGCCAGCCGAGGTGCGCGCAGACACCCTTCTTCCACTCGACCGAGCGCGGGATCTCCGGCCACTCCGCGAGCCCGATCCGGTCCGGCTTCACCGCCTGCCAGACGTCGACGAACGGGTGGCCGACGACCAGCACGTGCCCACCTATCGGGGAGCGGGCGACCTCGCCGGCGATCCTGCTCTCCTTGGAGCCGGGCACGAGGTGGTCGACGAGCACACCGACCCTCCGGTCCTTCGCGGGGGCGAAGTCGCGCAGGTGTCCGGCCAGGTCGTCGACGCCGCCGAGGTATTCCACCACCACGCCCTCGATCCGCAGGTCGTCGCCCCAGACCTTCTCGACGAGCTCGGCGTCGTGCCGGCCCTCGACGTAGATCCGGCTGGCTCGCGCGACCCGTGCCCTGGCTCCCGGCACGGCGACCGAGCCGGAAGCCGTGCGGGTGGGCTTCGCCGGCGCGCCCTGCCGGACCGGCGCCTGGAGGATCACTGGTTTGCCCTCGAGGAGGAACCCCGGCCCGAGCGGGAAGGTCCGGCGCCGCCCACGTCGGTCCTCCAGCGTCAACGTGCCGAGGTCGCGGTCGACCGCCACGATCTCGCCGCAAAAGTCGGTGGTGACCTCCTCGACCACCGCCCCGCGCTCGGCAACGGCCTCGACCGCACGGCCGCGCCTGGGGGCGCGCCAGTCGGACGCGAGCACGTCGGACCCGTAGCGGTCAGCCATGCCCTCGACGGTATGGGCGGCCGCCGACGCTGCCCGGGAGCACACGCCGTCTGGGCGCGCTCGCTCTGCTCGCAACGCGAGCTGCGCTCGCCCGCTCCAATTTCGTTGCGGCGAGTCAGTCCTCGAGGTCCTCGTCGTCCCAGTCGTCGGGCTTCTTGCCCTCCTCCAGCAGCTCACCGGGCTCGAGGTCACCGGCGGTCTCGGCGTCGTCCAGCCCCTCGGCCAGCGGGTTGTCGTCGCCGGGCCGCAGATCCTCGGGAAGGTCCTCGTCCTCGATGCCGTGCCCGCCCTGGTCCTCGTCACTGCTGTTGGTCATGCACAGGCAGTACCCCTCCAGTCGGCGTCAGACGAGGGGGAGGCGCTTCTGGCTGCGGGGGAGGTGGTCGTAGCCGCGGCGGACGGCGTCCGCGAGGTAGTCGCGCGGGAAGGGCCACTCGGCCGCGGCCAGCGCCTCGGCGACGGGTACGCCGCGGGTGGCGAGGTCGCGGATCGTCTCGGCGACGATCCCGATCTCGTTGCGCTGGGTCTCGACGAAGTCCCGGTCGACCGGCGCGCCGTGGCCGGGCACGACGACCGAGCCGGAGGTGAGCAGGCCGAGCACGATGTCGAGGCTGAGCGGCCACTCCATCGGGTAGCAGTCCGCACCGAAGCCCGGCACGCCCTGGCGCACCTGAGACTCCTCGACCAGGTCTCCGGCCAGCAGCACGTCGACGTCGGGCACGCGGACCACCAGGTCGCCCGCGGTGTGGCCGTGGCCCGGGTGCACGAGCTCGACCAGCCGGTCGCCGAGATCCAGGGCGACGGCGGAGGAGAACGTCGTGGTGGCCGGCACGATCTCGGTCGCCTGCACCTCGTCGCGGTGCGGGTCCGCGACGTTGTCCGGCTCGTCGTAGACCGCCTTGATCCGCTCTCCGGCGGACACGGTGTTCTCGGCAGCCACCTCGTGCGCGTGCACGGGGATCGCGCCGTACGCCGACCGGAAGACGCCGTTGCCGAAGGTGTGGTCGAAGTGCTCGTGGGTGTTCACGACCGCGACGACCTCGCCGGCACCGAGCGCGCGGACGTCCTCGATCACCTGACGCGCCGCGACGGCGGACGCGTGGGTGTCGACCACGAGCAGGCCGGCCGACCCGCGGACCAGCGAGACGTTGACGTCGAACCACTCGTAGCGAGCGACCCAGACGTCGTGGGCGACCTCGGTGAACGGCACCCACCGAGTATTAGCAGATGCCCGAGTAGCATTGGCACTCCCCAACAAAGAGTGCCAAGTCACGAGTGCACGGAGCTACGTCGGGAGGTGGCGATGCAGGAGGAGCGACGGCTGGCTGTGCTGCGCGCCATCGTCGAGGACTACGTCGCGACCGAGGAGCCGGTGGGCTCCAAGGCGCTGGTCGAGCGGCACGGCCTGGGCGTCTCGCCCGCCACCGTGCGCAACGACATGGCCGCGCTGGAGGACGAGGGCTACATCACCCAGCCGCACACCAGCGCGGGCCGGGTGCCGACCGACAAGGGCTACCGGCTCTTCGTGGACCGGCTGACCACGGTCAAGCCGATGAGCGCCCCCGAGAAGCGCGCGATCTCGACGTTCCTCGACGGCGCGGTCGACCTCGACGACGTCGTCGGCCGCTCGGTCCGGGTGCTCTCGCAGCTGACCCGCCAGGTCGCGATGGTCCAGTACCCCACGCTCTCGCGCTCGACGGTCCGCCACATCGAGCTGGTCGCGCTCGCACCGTGCCGGCTCCTCGTGGTGCTCATCCTCAGCACCGGCCGGGTCGAGCAGCGCATCGTCGAGCTCGGCACCGAGCTGACCGACCTGGCCCTCTCCGAGCTCCGCACCCGGCTCAACGCCGCCGTCGCGGGCGAGGTGATCGCCGAGGCGGTGTCCGCCCTGCGCTCCGCCGTCCCAGGCGTCGACGGGGCCACCATGGCCGCGGTCGTCGACGCCCTGGTCGACGTCCTGGTCGACCACCGCTCCGACGAGCGGATCGTGGTGGGCGGCGCGGCCAACCTGGCTCGGTACGGCGACAGCTTCGACTCGGCGGTCCGACCGCTGCTCGAGGCGCTCGAGGAGCACGTCGTGCTGCTCAAGCTGCTCGGCGAGGCGTCCACCGGCGGTGCGGTCACCGTGACGATCGGCGCCGAGGGCCCCTACGAGCAGCTGTCGGCGACCAGCGTGGTGACCACCGGCTACGGGCCGCACGACGAGGCGGTCGCGACGCTCGGCATCGTCGGCCCGACCCGCATGGACTACCCCGGCACGATGGCGGCGGTCCGGGCCGTCGCCCGCTACGTCTCCCGGATCCTCGATGAGGCCTGACGGCCCGAACCGGCTTCACTGTCGAAAGGAACCATGAGCCAGCCAGACCTGTACGCCCTCCTGGGCGTGAGCCGGGACGCCGACGCGGAGGCCATCAAGAAGGCCTACCGCCGTCTGGCCAGGCAGCTGCACCCGGACGTCAACCCCGACCCGGAGGCGCAGTCGCGGTTCCAGGAGATCGGGCGCGCCTACGAGATCCTGTCCGACCCCCAGAAGCGCGCGGCCTACGACCGCGGAGGCGACGCGTTCGGCGCGATGGGCGGCTTCGGCCAAGGTGCGGGCTTCTCGTTCACCGACATCATGGACGCGTTCTTCGGCGGCCAGCCGGGGGGACAGGCGCGGGGTCCGCGCCCGCGCACCCGGCGCGGGCAGGACGCCCTGATCCGAATCGAGATCGAGCTCGCCGAGGCGGCGTTCGGAGTCACCCGCGAGCTCAAGGTCGACACCGCCGTGGTCTGCTCGACCTGCCACGGCGAGGGTGCCGCTCCGGGCACCCACCCGCAGATCTGCGAGACCTGCCGCGGCGCCGGCGAGGTGGCGCACGTGCAGCGCTCGTTCCTCGGCGAGATCCGCACGCTGCGCCCGTGCGCCGCCTGCCGCGGCTTCGGATCGATCATCCCGGACCCGTGCCGTGAGTGCTCCGGCGACGGACGGGTCCGCTCACGGCGGACCCTGACCGTGAAGATCCCGGCCGGCGTCGACACCGGCACCCGCGTGCAGCTCACCGACGAGGGTGAGGTCGGGCCCGGTGGCGGCCCCGCCGGTGACCTCTACGTCGAGATCCACGTCGCGCACCACGACGTGTTCACTCGCCAGGGCAACGACCTGCACTGCACGGTCACCGTCCCGATGACCGCCGCCGCTCTCGGCACCACGATCGAGCTGCCGACCCTCGAGGCGGACGTCGTGCCTCCCGAAGGCGCCTCGACCGACCTCGAGACGACTTTCGACCTCGACGTGCCCGCCGGCACCCAGTCCGGCACCGAGCAGGTGCACCGGGGGCGCGGCGTCCCGGGGCTGCGCGGCGGCCGTGGCGACCTGGTCGTGACGATCGCGGTCGAGACGCCGTCCCGGCTCGGACCCCGCGAGGAGGAGCTGCTGCGCGAGCTGGCCGCCATCCGCGGCGAGGAGCAGCCGGCCGCCCGGCTCAAGCCCAGTGGCCGCAAGGGTGCGTTCGGCCGGCTGCGCGACGCCTTCAACCCGCACTGATGTCCCTCCACGTCCACCTGGTGCCGACGCTGGCCGGCGTGGACGTCGGCGAACCGGTGAGCGTCGAGGGCACCGAGGCGCACCACGCTGTCGCCGTACGCCGCCTCGCGGTGGGCGAGCCCGTGCTCCTGACCGACGGCGCGGGTCACGTCGCCGAGTGCGAGGTGACCGCGACCGGGAAGGCCCGCCTGGACGTCGTGGTCCGCTCTCTCTCGTCCGTCCCGCGGCCGGCTCCTGAGATCGTCGTGGTCCAGGCGCTGCCAAAGGGCGACCGGGGCGAGCTCGCGGTCGAGCTGCTCACCGAGATCGGCGTTGCCCGGATCGTGCCCTGGGCTGCCGCGCGGTCGGTGGCCGTGTGGCGTGGCGACCGGGCCCCGAAGTCGCTCGCCAGGTGGCAGGCCATCTCGCGGGAGGCCGCGAAGCAGGCCCGCCGCGCGTGGTTCCCCGAGGTGACGCCGCTGGCGTCGACGGCGGACGTGGTCGCACTGATCAGCGGCGC
>JAWWPK010000196.1:0-14896 GCA_033854925.1 Nocardioidaceae bacterium
GCAGCTTGTCGAGGTCGGTGTCGAGCAGCGTCACGTCCGCGCCCATGCCGAGCGCGATGTTGGCGGCGTTCTGGCCACTCACGCCGGCGCCGATGATGACCACCTTGGCGTTGGCCACCCCGCCGACACCGCCCATCAGCACGCCGCGGCCCCCCTGGGCCTTCAGCAGCTCATGGGAACCGACCTGCGGCGCGAGGCAGCCCGCGACCTCGGACATCGGGTAGAGCAGCGGCAGCCCGCCCGAGGGCAGCTGCACCGTCTCGTAGGCGATGCCGGTGACCTTGCGGTTGATCAGCTCCTCGGTGAGCGGCTTGTCCGCGGCCAGGTGCAGGTAGGTGAACAGCACCAGCCCCTCGCGCATCCGGCCGTACTCCTCGGCGATGGGCTCCTTGACCTTGAGCACCATGTCGACGCCGCCGTCGGTGCCCCACGCCTCCTCGGCGGTGTCCACCATCGTGGCGCCGGCGGCGACGTACTCGTCGTCGGTGATCGACGACCCGACGCCGGCGTCCTTCTGGATGACGACCTCGTGGCCGTGCGCCACCAGCTCGTGCACCCCGATCTCGGTGATGGCCACGCGGTACTCGTGGTCCTTGACTTCCTTGGGCACGCCGACCTTCATGAGGCCGACCCTAGCCGTCGGATCGTTGGTTGCCGACCAGGCCCCGTTGGCCGGCCGTCAGCACCGCGATCAGCACCGGTGCGTCGAGCACCCGCCCGTCCAGGCAGGCGGCCAGCAGCTCGGCGTAGGGCACCCACAGCGTGTCCATGTCCGCCTCCTCGTGGGCGGGCTCGAACTCGCCGCGGTGTGCCTCGCGGAGGCCGCGGGCCAGGAAGTAGTGGATCAGCTCGGTGGTGATGCCGGGCGAGCTGTACGCCGACACCAGCGGCACCCAGTCGGTCGCCTCGAGCCCGGCCTCCTCGAGCAGCTCACGCTCGGCGGCGGCCCGGGGCTCCTCACCCTCGACGTCCAGCAGCCCGGCCGGCAGCTCGAGCATCCGCATCCGGGCCGGGTGCCGGTACTGGCGCAGGCAGAACACGCGGTCCTGGTCGTCGAGGGCGAGGACCACCACGGCACCCGGGTGCTCCAGCACCACGCGGGTGAATGGTTCCTCGTCGGGCTGCCCGGGACGGCGTACGACGTCAGCGCGGAGCGCGAACGGCAGTGACGACCGGTAGAGGTCCTCGCTGCTCTCGACCGGCCAGCTCTCCGCGACATCCGATGTCTCGTCACCCACTCCGCGGAGGTTACCGTCGAGCCATGATCCAAGCCTCGCCCGCCAGCCTCACCGAGCAGGAGGCCCGCGAGCGCGCCGCGCTGGTCGAGGTCGAGCGGTACGACATCACCGTCGACGTGCGCGAGCTCCAGGACGGCCAGCGCTGGCTGGCCACATCGTCGATCACCTTCGAGTGCCGGACGCCGGGCGCGGCGACGTTCGTCGACATCGTCGGCGAGGTGGTCTCGGCCCAGCTCAACGACGTCGACCTCGACCTGTCGACGCACGTCGACGGGCGGCTGCCGCTCCCGTCGCTCGCCGCCGAGAACGTTCTGGTCGTGTCCTCGGTGCAGACCGAGACGGATGCGGGCAACGCGATCCTGCGCAGCGTCGACCCGCAGGACAAGCTCGTCTACGTCTGGTCGACGTTCGAGCCCGACGGCGCCAGGCGCGCGTGGGCCTGCTTCGACCAGCCCGACCTCAAAGCGGTGCACGGCTTCCAGGTCAGCGCGCCCTCGGAGTGGACGGTGCTCAGCAACTGCGCCCCGGAGGTCGTGCTCGACCGCGACGACGGCGGGCGGCTGTGGATCTTCGAGGACACCCCACGGCTCTCGACGTACGTCGTCGTGGTCAACGCCGGCCCGTTCCACGAGCTGCGCGAGGAGCGCGGCGGCCACAGCCTGGGCCTCTACTGCCGGCAGTCGCTGCGGTCCTACCTCGAGCGGGACGCCGAGGACCTCTTCCGGGTGACCGAGCAGGGGCTGGCGTTCTTCGGGGAGCAGTTCGCCCAGCCGTTCCCCCAGGAGCGCTACGACCAGGTCTTCGTGCCCGACTTCGGGGGCGCGATGGAGAACTGGGGCTGCGTCACCTGGACCGACAGCGTGCTGTGGCGGACCCCGCCGACCCACGCCCGGCGCGAGCTCGTCGCCACGGTGCTCCTGCACGAGATGGCGCACCAGTGGTTCGGCGACCTGGTCACCATGCGCTGGTGGGACGACCTGTGGCTCAACGAGGCGTTCGCGTCGTTCGCGGCCACCTGGGCGGCGGTGTCGGCGACCGAGTTCGCCGACGGCTGGGCCACCTTCCTCGCGGGCGAGCAGCTCGGCGCCTACCAGCAGGACCTGGGGCCGGCCAGCCACCCGATCCGCAGCGCCGTGCCCGACGTGGACCACGCCTTCGCCAGCTTCGACTCGATCACCTACTACAAGGGCCAGGCGGTGCTGCACCAGCTGATGGCCTTCGTCACCGAGGAGAAGTTCGTCGAGGGGCTGCGCCGCTACTTCGCCGAGCACGCCTGGGCCAACGCGGAGCTGGCGGACCTGATGCGGTCTATCGGCGGCGCCGCCGACCGCGACCTGACGGAGTGGACCGCGGCGTGGCTGGACCGCGCCGGCACCGACACGATCAGCCTGGTCGGGAACACGCTGCTCGCATCCAGCCCGGACGGCGGTGAGCCGCGTGCGCACGCGCTCCGGATCGGCTCCTACACGCGGGCCGCCGCGGGCCTGGAGCAAGTGGGTGATCTCAGGGTCGAGACCACGGGCACCACGACGTACCTGCCCGAGCTGCCGGTGGCCGACCTGCACCTGCTCAACGACGGCGACCTGACCTTCGCCTCGGTGCGCACCGACGAGTCGTCGCTGCAGGTGCTGATCGCGCACGCCGGTTCACTCCCGGAGCCGGTCAGCCGGGCCCTCGCGGTCGCCACCGGCTGGGACATGCTGCTCAAGGGCGAGCTCTCGACGGGCGACCTGCTCGACGCCCTGATGTCGCTGCTGGAGATCGAGCAGAGCCCCAGCGTCGTGGAGCCCTGCTTCTCGCTCGCCCTGCGGGCCGCCGAGCAGTGGAGCCCGACGGTGCTGATCCCCCGGCGGCTGGGCCGGTTGGCCGAGGTCGCCGCGCGGAGGGCCGACGAGGCCGAGCACCGGACCGCTGCCCTGAACACGCTCGCCTGGACCGCATCGACCCCGGAGCAGTTCGACGTGCTCGACGCGGCCGCCACCGAGGACGTCGACCTGGCCTGGCGGGTGCTGGTCCGCCGGGCCTCGCTCGGCCGCCACGACGAGGAAGCCGTTCAGGTGCTGCTCGAGCGCGACCCCGATCCCGAGGCCCAGCTGAGGGCGTACGGCGTCTCGGCGGCCCGCCCCCTCGAGGAGGCCAAGGCCGAGGCGTGGGAGCGGTTCTGGCGCGACCGCGCGATCCCGGCAGGCCCGCCGGTGCAGGACTTCGCACGGTGCTTCTGGCGACCGGTCCAGCACGAGCTGATGGTGCCGTGGGCGCACCGGTTCCTCGAGGAGGCCACCGCGCTCACCACCGAGGGGCTGCTGGCCGTGGGGGGCAAGGTCCGGCTGATGATGCCCACCACCTGCGACCAGGCCTGGCTCGACCGGGCCCAGGACCTGGCAGACGCCGAAGACGTGCTGCCCGTCGTCCGCAAGGAGCTGCTCCTGGCCGTGGACACCCTCGGCCGGATGCTGGACGCCCGGTCCTGAGCGTCAGGCCCGGTCCAGCTCGAACGTGACGCCACCAGTGCGAAGCTGGGCGTCCACTGCCGTCCAGCCGACGCTCAGCTTGAGGTTGACCCGACTGTTGCCCGCAAGGGTCACCGGGGTAGTGAAGGCGTAGCGCCTGCAGGTCTTCGAGTTCTGGTCGCTCGAGTCCTCCAGCTCGTTGATGTCCGTGAAGTTGGCGTTGGCGTCCTCCCGATACGTCGAGACGACGACGTCGGTGATCGCCAGGTTGGGGGCCGTGTCGTCCCAGCAGATCGTGACGGCGCGCAGCCGCATCGGCTTCCCGGCGATCGTCATCGGGAGCGCTGGGTCGAGCATGACCGTGCCCGCGTTGATCGCCGTCGTCGACTTCCAGCCACCGAAGGTGTCGTTGATGCGCACGAGCCCGGAGGTCAACGACTGCCAGGCGTTGGGCCCCACGGAGACGGTGTAGAGGCCCGTGGACGGCACGAACTGCCCCGGGTCGACGGTGGGCAGCGTCCCACTCAGGCGATCGAGCGGGACGGACTGCTTCTTGAGGTCCTTGCCGGTGAGGGACGCGTCCTTGACGTCCTTGCCGCTCAGGGACCCGTTCTTGACGTCCTTGCCAGTGATCTTGACGGCGGCGTACGAGGTCCCGCCGACGGCGACGATCAGGGCCAGGGTGGCTACCACGTTGGCGTATGCAGTACGGCGCATGACCGGACAGTACGCACCTCCGGGTGGCCGCGTAAGGGTCAGTCGTCCACGTCGACCGGGTCGCGCCGCAAGCCGGTCTCGTCGATCGGGAAGCGCAGCTCCTTCTGGCGCTCGATGGCCGCGCCGACCAGCCCCTTGAACAGCGGGTGCGGGCGGGTCGGGCGGGACCGGAGCTCGGGGTGGGCCTGGGTCGAGACGTAGTAGGGGTGCTGGTCGCGTGGCAGCTCGATGAACTCCACGAGGTTGTTGTCCGGCGAGGTGCCGGAGAAGACCAGGCCGGCCTCCTCGAGGGTGTCGCGGTAGGCGTTGTTGACCTCGTAGCGGTGCCGGTGCCGCTCGTCGATCCGCTCCGCGCCGTAGACCTCGCGGGCGATCGAGCCGGGCTTGAGCAGCGCCGGGTAGAGGCCGAGCCGCATGGTGCCGCCGAGGTCACCGGCGCCCTCGACGTAGGCCAGCTGCTCCGCCATGGTCGCGATCACCGGCTCCGGGCTGTCGGGGTCGAACTCGGTGGAGTCGGCCTTCTCCAGCCCAGCGACGTTGCGGGAGAACTCGATCACCATGCACTGCAGCCCCAGGCAGAGGCCCAGCGTGGGGATCCGGTTGGTGCGGGCGTAGTTCAGCGCGCCGATCTTGCCCTCGAGGCCCCGGACACCGAAGCCGCCGGGCACGCAGATCGCGTCGACGTCGTGCAGGTGGCGGGAGGCGCCTTCGTGCGTCTCGCACTCGTCGGAGGCGATCCAGCGGATCTCGACCTCGGCCTCGTGGGCGAACCCGCCGGCTCTCAGCGCCTCGGCGACCGAGAGGTAGGCGTCGTGGAGGTCGACGTACTTGCCGACCAGCGCGATCGTCACCTCCTCCTTCGGGTGGTGCACCCGGCGGAGCAGGTCGTCCCAGACGGTCCAGTCGACGTCGCGGAACGGCAGGCCCAGACGGCGCACCACGTAGGCGTCCAGTCCTTCGCGGTGCAGCACCTTGGGGATGTCGTAGATCGACGGCGCGTCTGCCGCGGTGACCACGGCCTCCAGGTCGACGTCGCACATCAGCGAGATCTTGCGCTTGATCGAGTCGGGCAGCTCCCGGTCGGCCCGGCAGACCACGGCATCGGGCTGGATGCCGACCTGGCGGAGCGCGGCGACGGAGTGCTGGGTCGGCTTGGTCTTCAGCTCGCCGGAGGGACCGATGTAGGGGACCAGCGAGACGTGGAGGAAGAAGCTGTTGTCGCGGCCGATGTCGTGGCGCACCTGCCGGGCCGCCTCGAGGAACGGCAGCGACTCGATGTCGCCGACCGTGCCGCCGATCTCGGTGATCACCACGTCGATGTGCTCGCCCTCGGGGGTGTTGCCCCCCATGGCGAGGATGCGGTCCTTGATCTCGTTGGTGATGTGCGGGATCACCTGGACGGTGTCGCCGAGATAGTCACCGCGCCGCTCCTTGGCGATCACCTCTGAGTAGACCTGCCCGGTGGTGACGTTCGCGATCTGGCCGAGGTCGGTGTCGAGGAAGCGCTCGTAGTGGCCGATGTCGAGATCGGTCTCGGCCCCGTCGTTGGTCACGAAGACCTCGCCGTGCTGGAACGGGTTCATCGTCCCGGGGTCGACGTTGAGATAGGGGTCGAGCTTCTGCATCGTGACGTGCAGTCCCCGCGAGCGGAGAAGGCGGCCGAGGCTGGAAGCCGTCAGGCCCTTGCCGAGCGATGAGGCGACGCCTCCGGTGACGAACACATGCTTGGTCGGCATGGGGGGCTTCATGGACCTCCATCCTATCCGAGGGGTACGACTCCGTCCGAACCCGACGCACCGTAGGAACCGGTCCCGCCCGCGATCCCGGCCTCCAGCGCGAGCACCGCGGTCACCTGGCCGATCGTGGTCTCGATCCCGTCGACGGTCGAGATCGGCACGGCCAGCTCGCTCTCCCGGAGCGCGGCGAGCTCCCCTCCGGCGGCGGACTCCTGGTCGCCGACCACGACCACGCCCGCGGCGTTGTGGCGGATTCCGCCGGCCAGGCCGGAGAGGATCGTGCGGGTCGCCAGGCTGGCCCCGGCGCCCTCCTGCCCCGGCGGCAGTACGACGAGCACCAGGGGTGCGTTGCGGACGTCCGGGGGCGAGGTGAGCAGCCCGGCGGCGGACAGGCTCTCGCGGACGGACACGGCCGCGAGGTCGGCTCCCACCGAGGAGACCTGGGTGGTCGACATGGCGATGCCGAGGAGCTGGCCCATCCGTTCGTACGTCGGCGCCGTGGTCTCGACCCGGGGATCCACGAGCTGGGCGGTCAGCTGGCTGCCCGTGGTGTCGACGAGCGACCTCTCGGCCGCGTCGACCATCTTGACGCCGGCCGTGAACGTGCCGGTGATCGCGCCGCCCGCGGCGACGATCTGCGCCTGGAGGGACTTGACCTGCGCGGTCTCGGCACCGGGCATCGCGAGGATGGCGACCGCGTGGCCGGTCAGGCCGGCGGCGTAGAGGCGCGCGGCGCCCGCACCGGCGAACGCGTCGGCGAACTCGGACTGGCTGTCCGAGGCCGGCGCCGGTTTCTCGGTGGCAATGCTGGTCGACTGGTCGCCGCCGTTGTCATCGTCGCCGCCCGCCAGCGGGCCGCCACCGAGCGCGATGCCGACGGCGAGCGCGAGGAAGACCGCCACGAGGGAGGCCACGTGCTGGCGCAGCGGAATCATGCTTTTCCGGGGTCCCTGCGGAAGCGTGCGGTCTCCGCGCGGAGCGCTCGTACCGTGCGCTTTCGTGGGGTGGTCATGTCAACCCTCGGAGGTAGTCGACCACGTCGTGCGCCCAGCCTTGGCCCACCGGGGTCACGGCGATCGCCGCGAGCAGGGCCACCAGCCCGGCAACCAGGACGGGAAAGACCTGCAGCGCGCTCGGCCGGCCGGTGTACAGAGCCCGGACCGCCTCGGCGTCCACCAGCTTGTCACCGACCTTGAGACGGGTCGCGAAGCTGCTGGCCCGGCCGGCCCGCTGCCCGTCGAGGAACTGGTCGAGCCGGGCGTGCAGCCCGACGCCGACGACGAGCGCCGCGGCGTAGCGGTCGGCGAGCAGGAGCCCGACGTCCTCGGCGGTCGCGGAGGTGTCCACGAGGCGGGGAGAGCCCGCGACGGCCTCGATCGTGGCCTGCTCGGCGAGGCTGGAGCCCTGCGGCGCGACGAGCACGACATCGGCGGCCACCCGAAGGGCATCGGCCGAAGGCACGCTTTGGGGGTCACCGGCGGTGACGATCACGACGTCGGGGGCCCAGCTCAGGCCGATCAGGTCGTCGGCCGCGGCGCCGATGGCGATGACCACCGGCGCCTGCTCGCGGACGAACGGGCCGATCGCCAGCAGGTCGCTGTGGTCGGTGACGCCGACGACCACGACCGGACGGCCGGCGATCCGGGTGGTCAGCTCGGGGAGGCCCCTGCCGTTGAGCAGCAGCTCGTGCTCGCGGCGCAGGAACTCGCCGGTGGTGTGGGTGAGGGTGTCCAGCTGGGCGGCCGGTCCGCTGCGGGCCTGGTCCATCTCGGTGTGCACGTGGTCGAGGTCGAGGGCCCGGCCGGTGGCGAGCTCCTCGGTCCGGCCGTCGGGCAGTACGGCGTGGACCAACCCGTCGTGGACCCGGATCGGCCGGTTGTCGGTGATCCGGTCGAAGCCCTCGTTGCCGACCTGGTCGACCAGCAGGACGCCGGCCTCGGCGAGCACCTTCGGTCCGAGGTTGGCATAGCGGCCGGAGATCATCGGGGCGGCGTTGACGACGGCGCGGACACCCGCGTCGACCAGCGCGGTGGCGGTGTCACGGTCGAGGTCGACGTGGTCGAGCACCGCAATGTCGCCGGGGCGCAGCCGCGGGAGCACCGTCGAGGTCGGCTTCCCCACCCGAGCGATCCCCGTGACCCCTGGCGGAGCCAGCGACGCCTTCCGCGCGTTGAACTTCATGTCCCCCCACGAAGAATCTTGCTCTGCTCAGTCTGTCAGGACAGCGCCCTGGCCGGGGCGGCGACTTCCAGGAGCTCGCGGGCGTGCGCGAGCCCCGTGTCGGACTCCGACATGCCGGCCAGCATCCGGGAGAGCTCCTTCTCGCGGGCCCCGTCGTCGAGCAGGGTCAGCCCGGAGCTGGTCACCGAGCCGTCGCTGGCCTTCTCGACCAGGACGTGCCGGTCGGCGTACGCCGCGACCTGGGGCAGGTGGGTCACCACCAGGACCTGGGCGGTGCGGGCGAGCTGGGCCAGCCTCCGGCCGACCTCGACCGCGGCGGTCCCGCCCACCCCTGCGTCGACCTCGTCGAACACGAACGTCGGCACCGGGCTGGTGCCCGCCAGCGCCACCTCGAGGGCGAGCATCACCCGGGAAAGCTCGCCTCCGGAGGCACCTTTGTGCAGCGGTCGGAGCTCGGAGCCGGTGTTGGCGGCCAGCAGGAACTCGATCACGTCCACCCCGCTCGCGGTGTGTCTGAGCCACCGCGTGCCGACCCGGAGCGGGCTGCCGCTGGGCGGCGGGTCGCCCGGCGGCGGCTCGGCGTCGTGCTGGGCGACCGTGATCTGGAGCCGGGCGTCTGGCATGGCCAGCAGCGACAGCTCTGAGGTCACCTCGTCGGACAGCCTCCCCGCCGCCTCGCCGCGGGCCCCCGACAGGGTCTGCGCCACCTCGCCCAGCTCGGAGCGCAGTGACTGCTGCTCGGCTCGCAGTGCCTCGATGCGCTCGTCGGTGCCGTCGAGGTCGAGCAGCCGGGTGGCCGAGGTCTCGGACCAGGCCAGCACCTCCTCGACGGTCTCGCCGTACTTCCGGGTCAGCGCCGTCAGCGCTGCCCTCCGCTCGGAGACGCCGGCCAGCCGCGCCGGGTCGGCGTCCACTCCGGCGGCGTAGGAGGCGACGTCGGCGGCCAGGTCGGAGAGCAGGTAGGTCATCTCGGCCAGCCGGTCGGCCAGCGCCCCGGCCTCCGGGTCGTGCTCGCGGACCCCCTCCAGCAAGGTGCGCGCCGCGGAGGCGGCCCCGAGCGCGTCGGGGTCGCCGCTCTCGCTCGACAGGGCCTCGCGGGCCTGCTCCGCCGCGGTGCGCAACGCGTCGGCGTACCCCAGCCGCGCCTCATCGGCCGCCAGCTGGGCGTCCTCGCCGGGTCTGGGGTCGACCGCCTCGATCTCGCCCAGCCCGAACCTGAGCAGGTCGGCCTCCCGGGCCCGCTCGCGGGCGCTGGCCACGACCTCGTCGAGCTCGCGTTCGGTGGCCTCGAGCCGGGCGTGCAGTGCGGTGTGGGCCGCCACCAGCGCCAGCACCGGCTCACCGCCGAACCGGTCCAGGGCCTCTCGCTGGGCGCGCTGGCGCAGCAGTCGGTGCTGGTCGGACTGCCCGTGCACGGCCACAAGCGGCTCTGCGGTGTCGGCCAGCCGGGACACCGGCACCGAGGCGCCGCCCACCCAGGCCCGCGAACGCCCTTCGCTCGAGACGTTGCGGGCGAGCACGACCCGACCGTCCTCGACCTCGCCGCCGGCGTCGTCGACCGCCGCAAGGAACCACTCGAGCCCGGTCGCGTCGACCACGCCCTCTACCCGCGCGGTGCCCGCGCCGGTGCGGACCGTGCCGCTGTCGGCTCGGCCGCCGAGCAGCAGCCCGAGGGCGGTCACCACCATCGTCTTGCCGGCGCCGGTCTCGCCGGTGATGACGGTCAGCCCCGGGCCGAGCTCGAGCCGCGCGGACTCGATGACGCCCAGGTGGCCGATCCGGATCTCCTCGAGCATCAGGGTTGGTTCTCCTCGGCGCGCCGGCGGCGCTCCGCCGAGCCGCGCCACCCCTCGACCGGGAGGTCGAACTTCGCCACCAGCCGGTCGGTGAACGGGGCCGGGTGCAGCCGGGCCAGCCGGACCGGACGGTCCGCACGGCGTACTTCGATCCGGGCACCCGGCGGCAGGTCCACCGCCCGCCGCCCGTCACACCACAGCACTCCGGCGCCGTCGGTGCGGGCGATCACCTCGACCGCGAGCAGCGAGTCGGGGGCCACGACCAGCGGCCGCGCGAACAGGGCGTGCGCACTGATCGGCACGATCAGCAACGCCTCGACCCCTGGCCAGACGATCGGGCCGCCGGCGCTGAAGTTGTAGGCCGTCGAACCCGTCGGCGTCGCCAGCACCACCCCGTCGCAGCCCCATCGCGACAGCGGGCGGTTGTCGATCTCGACGACCACCTCGATCATCCGCTCGCGGGCGGCCTTCTCGACGCTGGCCTCGTTGAGGGCGAAGGTGTGGGTCACCAGCTCGCCGTCGCGGAAGGCCCGCACGTCCAGGGCCAGGCGGTCCTCGGGCGTCCACTTGCGCTCGACGATCGCGTCGATGACGTCCTCGACGTCGTCGACCTCGGCCTCGGCCAGGAAGCCGACGTGGCCGAGGTTGACGCCCAGAACCGGAGTCCCGCTCCCCCATGTCACCTCGGCGGCGCGCAGGATCGACCCGTCACCGCCCACCACCACCGCGAGCTCGCAGCCGACGGCCAGGTCGGTGTCACCGTGGACGATCTCGATCGGGGGGTCGTAGGCCGCCGCCTCGATCCCGAGGTCGGTGGCCTCCTCGGCCAGCAGCCGGACCACGATGTCGTGCTCGGTCAGCGCCTTGCAGAAGCTGATCGTGACGTCACGCGCCGCGTCGCGACCCGTGTGCGAGAGCATCAGGACGCGCCGAGGAGCGCCGGTGGGGTCGGGAGTGCTCGTCACAGAACCAGCCTCTCAGACCGCGCCCCCGGCGGCGCTCAGGCCCGCACGGCATTGTGGATGTCGTCGTCGGTGACGTCCGCCGGGCCCTGCCGCAGCCACAGGAAGAACTCGACGTTCCCCGAGGGCCCGGGCAGCGGGCTCGTCGCCACCGCCCGGGCGCCCCAGCCCAGGGCGCCGGCCCGCTCGGCCACCGCCGCCACCGCCTCGGCCCGCAGCGCGAGGTCGCGGACCACGCCGCCCTTGCCGACCCGGTCCTTGCCGACCTCGAACTGTGGCTTGACCATCAGCACCAGGTCACCGTCGGCGTTGGTCACCCTGACCAGGGGCTCGAGCACCAGCGCGAGCGAGATGAACGACAGGTCGCCCACAACCACGTCGACCGGTCCGCCGATCAGGTCTGTGGTGATCTCCCGGACGTTGGTGCGATCGTGCACCTGCACCCGTTCGTCGGACTGCAGTGACCAGGCCAGCTGGCCGTACCCGACGTCCACCGCCACCACCTCCCGCGCGCCGGCCCGCAGCAGCACGTCGGTGAAGCCTCCAGTCGACGCCCCGGCATCCAGGCAGCGGCGACCGGCCACGCTCAGCCCCAGCGGCGAGAAGGCCGCCAGCGCCCCGGCCAGCTTGTGCCCGCCGCGGGACACGTAGTCGGGTCGGTCCGGATCCTCGACCACGACGATCGCGACGTCGGTGGTGACCTGGGTGGCGGGCTTCGTCGCGGTCGCCCCGGAAACCGTCACCCGGCCGCCGGTGACCAGGTCGGCGGCGTGCTCCCGCGACCGCGCGAGCCCGCGGCGTACCAGCTCGGCGTCCAGCCGCAGCCGGCGCGGTGGCACTAGCGCGTCTCCGGGCTCAGCTGTGGCCGGGGTGGTCGTCGGCGTCGTCGGCGTCGCCCGGATCGTCGAGCGCGCGCCGCAGCTGCACCTGGGCGCTCTCGAAGACGCCCACGTGCTCCTCGATCGGCCGCTCCTCGAGCTCCTCGACGGCCCGGATCACCTCGTCCACCCGGTCCGAGCCGGTCCGCACCCGCTCGGGCACCATCGGCTCCGGCTCGGCGTCGCCGGCCTGCTCGTCGGGCTCGGGAGCGTCGTAGTCGGGGTGCTGCGTCATGTTCGCACGCTACCCCGGTGGGGCCACGCCATCGGTGGCGACCGGCTCGCCGGCCTCGTCAAGATGCCGCCAGGCGGCCACGGCCACCACCCGCCACCAGTCGTCGGTCTCCCCCGAGCCGGACAGCTCGAGCGCGCCGTCGCTCACCTCGGCGCGCCAGCCGCCCAGCGACACCGCGTCGTCGGACACGTCGGGCAGCGGCTGCGCCTCCTGGAGGCCGCCCAGGTCGGCGGAGATGTAGGTCGGACGCAGCTCGGCCCCCGCCGCCACCAGCTCGGCCAACCCGGTCACGCCGGTCATGACCAGCAGCGAGTCGATGCCGGCCGCGTGCGCACCCTCGATGTCGGTGTCGAGCCGGTCGCCGACCATCAGCGGCCGCTCGCCACCGCAGCGCCGCACGGTCTCGTCGAGGAGTGGCCGCGCCGGCTTGCCGGCGACGACCGGCTCGACGCCGGTGAACCGCCGCAGTGTCTCCACGAGCACCCCGTGGCCCGGCGCCACCCCGAAGGTCGTCGGAAACGTGAGGTCGGTGTTGGACGCGACCCACCACAGCCCGTCCTGGATCCGCACGGCGGCCCGCATGATCTCGCCCCAGAGCACATCCGGGCCGTAGCCCGTCACCACGGCGTCGGCATCGTCCTCGACCTCGACTCGCACCAACCCGGCCTCGGCCACCGCGTCGGCAAGCCCCTGCCCGCCCAGCACCACGACCCGGGCGCCCGCGCCCAGCCGCTCGGTGAGCACCCGCGCGGCGGCCTCGGCCGAGGTCACGACGTCGTCCGGGCCGGCCTCGACGCCTAGCTCGCGCAGGTGCTCTGCCACGACCTCAGGAGGCCGGGACGCGTTGTTGGTGATGAACGCGACCCGCATTCCCGCGGCCCGGGCCGCCGCCACGCGCTCGGGCGCCCCCGGCACCGCGTCGGAGCCGACGTAGACGACCCCGTCGAGGTCGAGCATGGCAAGGTCATAGCGCTGGACGAGCGGCTCGGTCGAGCTCCCCAACGACCCCTGCATCGGCCCTGTCGCCGTCAACCCGCCTCCTCATGTGCGCCCAACTACGATCTGATGATGGACACCGGTGCCGTGGTCATCCCGCCGTACGTGGGCCGACCGCTGCGCCTGGTGCCCTTCCACGGCGTCCGGTTGAACCCCCGGCGCGTCGGCGACCCGGCCTCGGGGCGCCTCTTCGCCCGACCGTACCGGGCCGTCGCGACTCGGCTCGCGCAGTGGCAGGAACGCGGACAGCTCAGGCGCGACGACGAGCCCGCGCTCTACCTCCACGAGTACACCGCGGGCGGCCTCACCGTGCGCGGCCTGGTCGGCGCGCTGGACATCTCGCACCGGGCCAGCGGCCCCGAGGACCGCGCCGTCCTCCCGCACGAAGGCATCCACCCCGTCCAGGCCGACGAGCTCGCCGACCGGATGACCGAGCTCGCGCTCAACCCGGCCCCGATCCTCCTCGTGCACCGAGCGCCGCCCGAGATCCGGGCGATCGTGCACCGGGTGATCGCAGACCCGCCCGTCGACGACTTCGTGGACCGGAATGAGCAGCGGCACCGGGTGTGGGCGATCCGGGACCCGCAGCTCCTGGCCGCCATCGACGAGGGGTTGGCCCAGAGCCAGGCCCTCATCGCCGACGGCCACCACCGCTACGCGGCCTACCTGCGCATGCAGCGACGCTCCCCCGGGGGCCCGACCGACCGCGGCCTGGCGATGCTCGTCGACCAGGAGGACACCCCGCTCTTCCTGGGCCCGATCCACCGGATCCTGACCGGTGTCAGCCTGGACGACCTGGCCGCCGCGGCAGAGGTCGTCGGCGCCCGCCTCGAGCTGGTCGACCGGTCCTCCGCCGTGCACGCGCTCGGCCCGGCCACGCTGGCCGCGACCGACGGCCGGCGATGGGCGACGGTCAAGCTGCACCTGCCCGGCGACCGGGCGGCCGTCGAGCAGCTCCACGACGACCTGGTGCCGGCGCTGCCGCGCGGCCCCCAGCGGATCGAGTACCACCACTCGGTGGAAGCGACTCTCAACCGACTGCGCAGGGACAGCGTGGCCGTGCTGATGCCGGCGCCAGACGTCGACCTGGTCCTCAAGATCGCCGCCGACGACCGGCTGCTGCCGGAGAAGGCCACGTCGTTCCAGCCGAAGCCGAGCGTGGGCGTGCTCATTCGGTCTTTGCGCGACGAATGATCCTGCCTCCCGTTAGCTCCACCTCAACTCGGGAGGCGGTCGCCCCACCCGCGCGGAAGAACCGCCGGCGCAGCGCGCCGGCCACCTCGACGATGTCGCCGGCCTCCCACTTCTCGACCTGCTTCTTGAGCCGTCCCGACCAGACGGCGCACTCGAGCGAGTCGACCCGCTGACGCGGCTTCTCCTTGCCCGGGAGCACCCGGCGCTCGACCACGACGCGCAGGTTCCACACCGTGTCGCCGCTCGGCAGCTCGCGCAGCTGGGGGTCGGCCGCCAGCCGACCCAGCAACCGCACCTCGTTGACGGCCTCCGCCTGGTCCTCGACCACGTCGGAGTCCTCGATCCGCTGTGCTGTCATCGCACATCACCTCCGCGACCCACGCTCCCCGGCGGCGCGGACAGGAGCATCGACTCCGGACCACGGCTGTGGACGACGGCTCTCGGGCGCGCTGCTGTGGACGGTTCGTGGCCGCTCCAGGGTCTCGAAGGGCGCCGAAATGCCAAGAAGGCCAC
>JAWWPK010000197.1:0-5396 GCA_033854925.1 Nocardioidaceae bacterium
ACGTGCGACGGCGCGTCCTGCAGGAGCAGGTCGGCGGGCGCGCCGACGGTGAGCCTCCCGACATCGTCGCGGAGCAGCGCCTTGGCGCCGCTGTACGTCGCGGCGTGCACCGCCTCGGCCGGGGTCATCCCCATCTCGCGGACCGCCAGCGCGATGCACAGCGGCACCGAGCTGGTGTAGCTCGAGCCGGGGTTGCAGTCGCTGGCCAACGCCACCGAGACCCCGGCGTCGAGCAGCCGGCGCGCGTCGGGGTAGGACTGCCGGGTCGAGAACTCCACGCCCGGCAGCAGGGTCGCGATCGTCCCGGAGTCGCGCAGGGCGTCGACGTCGGCGTCGGTCAGGTAGGTGCAGTGGTCGACGGCGGCCAGCCCGAGCTCCGCGGCGAGCAGCACCCCGGGCCCCGGACCGAGCTGGCTGGCGTGCAGCCGGCCCCGCAGGCCGGCAGCCGCACCGGCCTCGAGCACCGCCCGGGCCTGGTCGACGTCGAAGGCGCCCTGCTCGCAGAACGCGTCGATCCACCGCGCGTACGGCGCCGCGGCCTCGAGCATCGGGCCGGTCACCAGGCCGACGTAGCCGGCCGGGTCGTCGGCGTACTCCGCCGGCACCACGTGCGCACCCAGGAAGGTGGTCTCGTCGGTGAACTGGCGCGCGACCGCCAGGCTGCGCGCCTCGTCGTGGACGGTGAGGCCGTAGCCGGACTTGATCTCGACGGTGGTGGTGCCCTGCCGGGCCATCTCCTGGACCAGCCGCGCGACGTGGGCGGTGAGCTGCTCGTCGGTGGCCGCGCGGGTCGCGGCGACGGTGGTGCGGATGCCGCCGGCGGCGTACGGCTCCCCGGCCATCCGCGCGGCGAACTCCTGGGCCCGGTCGCCGGCGAAGACCAGGTGGCTGTGGCTGTCGACGAACCCGGGCAGCACGGCGCGGCCACCGGCGTCGACCACCTCGTCCGCGGCCGGCGCGTCCACGGCCGGGCCGACCCAGGCGACACGACTCCCCTCGACCACCAGAGCGGCGTCGGTGAGCACGCCGAGCAGGTCCTCGGGCCCCGTCGATCTCTGGGGGTCGTTGGTGACCAGCTCGCCGATGTGGGTGATCAGGGTCGTGGCCACAGCGCTCCGATCGCCTCGTCGAGCTCGCGCCCGATCTCCGCCTCGTCGCCCCTGCTGAAGACGACCCGGCCGTCGGCGACGACCTGGACCACGTCGGCGGCGGTCGCCGCGAAGGCCGCGGTGTGCTCGTCGGCGCCGGTGCCCGCGGTGCGTGGGCTGGCGGTGTCGAGGGTGACCAGGTCGGCAGGGGCGCCGGCCTCGATCTGGTGACCGGTACCGACGGCGAGCAGCTCGGCGCCGCTCCAGTGGCCGCGCTCGCCGGTCGCTAGCCGCTCGTCCATCTCCAGGCCGCGCAGCTCCTCGAACGGGTCGACCACGGCGTGGCTGTCGCTGCCGATGGTGATCCGACAGCCCGCGTCGTACAGGCGGCGGGCAGGACCGACGCCGTCGGCCAGGTCGCGCTCGGTGGTGGGGGTGATGCAGACGTTGGTGCCGGTCGTGCCGAGCAGCTCGATGTCGTCGTCGGTGAGGTGCGTCGCGTGCACGACGGTGGTGTCCGGGCCCAACAGGTCCGCTTCGTGCAGGAGCCGGGTCGGGGTGACGCCGTACGCCGCGAGGCAGGCCTCGTTCTCGGCGACCTGCTCCGAGAGGTGGACGTGCAGCGGCGCCCGGCCGTGGAAGACCGGCAGCTGCTCGCGCGGCACCGCTCGCACCGAGTGGATGGCCGCCGGGCCGTCGCCCGCGCGCGCCGCCCAGGCGTCCGCGTCGCCGTCGGAGTAGCGCCGCTGCACGCCCTCGGGCGGCGCCCCGAACCCGCTGCTCACGTAGCAGGTGTCCAGCAGCGTGATCCGGACCCCGGCCTCGCGCGCGGCCTCGCGCAGTGCCTCGCCCATCGCGTTGGGTTCGGCGTACGGCGTCCCGTCGGGCTGGTGGTGCAGGTAGTGGAACTCGGTCACCGCGGTGTACCCGGCCGCCGCCATCTCGCGGTACGTGGCCCGCGCCAGAGCGAGGTAGGAGTCGGGAGTGAGTCGCTCGGCCACGGCGTACATCTGCTCGCGCCAGGTCCAGAACGTCCCGCGTTCCCGCTGCGTGCGGCCCCGCAGCGCGCGGTGGAAGGCGTGGCTGTGGTCGTTGACCAGCCCCGGGACGGTCAGGCCGGCGAGGCGGGTGCCGCCGGCGCCACCGACCTCGACCCTGGTGAAACGCCCGTCCTCGATCTCGACCAGTACGTCGTCGCGGACCGCCCCGTCGACCCAGGCGCGCTCGAGGACGTACGACGTCACGTGGCCAGCCTCTCGAGGGTCTCGGCGAGCGCGTGCACGCCGGCCAGGCAGTCCGGCATCGACGCGGTCTCGGCCGGGGAGTGCGAGACGCCGGTCGGATTCCGGACGAACAGCATCGCGGTCGGAATCCCTTGTGCAGAAAGGATTCCGGCGTCGTGGCCGGCCGCCGTCGGGATCACGGGCCAGTCGCCGTTCTCGTGATCGACCGCGATCCGACGCGCCAGGTCCGCGTCGAAGGCGACCGCGCCAGACACCGACTCTGCGGTCACGGAGACCGAGGTGCGGTCCCGCGAGGCCCGCTCGGTCGCCTGCCGGGTGATGGTCTCGACGAGCTCGCTGAGCGCGGCCTCGGACGAGCACCGCGCATCCAGCCAGGCGAGCACCTGCGACGGCACCGCGTTCGTGCCGTTGGGCGTCACCTCGACCCGGCCGAACGTCGCGCGCTCACCGGCCAGCCGGGCCTGCTTGTTCGCGGCCAGGGCGGTCATCGCGTAGGTGAGCATCGGGTCGGCACGGTCCTCCATCCGCGTCGAGCCCGCGTGGTTGGCCTCGCCCTCGAAGTCGAATCGGAACCGACCGTGCGGCCAGATCTCGCTGGCCACCCCGATCGCGGCGCCGCGGTCGACGAGGTCCCGACCCTGCTCGACGTGGAGCTCCACGAACACCCCGACGCCGTCCAGCAGCCCGGGGCCGCCGCCCTCCACGACCTCCTCGAACGCAACGCCGTCGCGGTCGCGGAGCACCCGCGCCCTGTCCCACGGCAGCGCGCCGGCCGCCAGCCGCGAGCCCAGGCAGGCCAGCCCGAACCGCGACCCCTCCTCCTCGACGAACACCGACACCCCGATCGGCCGGGCCGGCACCACCCCCCGACCCCTCAGCTCGTCGACCGCCGCCAGCGCCGAGACCACCCCGAGCGGCCCGTCGTACGCCCCGCCGTCCAGCACCGAGTCCAGGTGCGACCCGGTAAGGACCCCTCCGGCGCGGGATAGTCCCTGACGTTTCGGCCCGGATTCCGGCGTGTCGCCGTCCGGAACGTCAGGGACTATCCCGACGGGCGGGTCCCACCAGGCGACCAGGTTGCCGGTGTCGTCGGCCTCGAGGGCCAGGCCGCGGGCGAGCGCCTGCTCCCGGAACCAGTCGGCGAGCTCGCGCTCGGGCTGGGTGAACGGCTGGCGGAAGTAGCCCCCCGAGCTCGCCGACCGGCCGATGGGAGCCAGGTCGGACCACATCCGCTCGAAGTCGGCTGGCGTGGGAGGCACGCCCCCATCCAACGCAGCCGCGGGTCGCGGCGCCACCAGCGCGCCGGGAGCA
Source organism: Nocardioidaceae bacterium (assembly GCA_033854925.1). Taxonomy (GTDB): domain Bacteria; phylum Actinomycetota; class Actinomycetes; order Propionibacteriales; family Nocardioidaceae; genus Nocardioides. The sequence continues at coordinate 3,644 of JAWWPK010000197.1, forward strand.
AAGTCTTGGATCCGAGATCCGCATACTGGCGACCATGGAGTTCCAGGACGTCGTACGCCGTCGGCGCATGGTCCGCGACTACGGCGACGAGCCCGTCGACCCGGCGCTCATCGACCTGGCATTGGCCAACGCGGTGCGCGCACCGAGCGCCGGGTTCAGCCAGGGCTGGGCGTTCCTCGTGCTCGACAGCCCGGACGACGTACGCCGGTTCTGGTCCGCCGCGGCCGACGACCTCGACCACCCCGACAGCTGGCTGGCCGGGATGATGGGCGCGCCCGTGGTGATCCTGCCGTGCTCCAGCAAGGCGGCGTACCTGGAGCGCTACGCCCAGGAGGACAAGGGTTGGACCGACCTCGACGAGGCCCGCTGGCCGATGCCGTTCTGGCACATGGACGCCGCGATGGCGAGCCTCCTGATCCTGCAGACCGCCACCGACGCCGGGCTCGGCAGCTGCTTCATCGGGGTGCCTCCCGACAAGGACGCTGCCGTGCGGGAGGCGTTCGGCATCCCCGACGACCACGACCCGGTCGGCGTGATCACGATCGGCCACCCGGCGGGGGGCGAGAAGCCGTCCGGCTCACCGCGCACCCGGGCCCGCCGGCCTCTCGATGAGCTCGTGCACCGCGGAGCCTGGGGACACTAGCCTCACGCCTTGACGGAGGGAGGGCCGAGTTGCCGCGGGCCCAGCCGGATATCGTGGAGGCGTGAGCAGCGAGCGTGCTCCCGGCCCCCGGCCGGACGGACGGGCGGCTGCCCGCGCCCGGATCGCCCAGCAGCAGACCTGGGTCGACCTGCAGGTGCGCCAGGCCATGGAGCGCGGCGATTTCGACGACCTGCCCGGCGCCGGCAAGCCGATCGCGGACCTCGGCGACCACCACGACCCGAACTGGTGGCTGAAGAAGCTGGTGGAGCGCGAGCACATCGCCGTGCTGCCACCGAGCCTGGCGCTGCGCAAGGAGGACGCCGGGCTCGACGACACCCTCGACAAGCTCAACGTCGACGCGGAGGTACGCCGCCTCGTCACCGACTTCAACGAGCGGGTGATCGCGGCCCGCTACCGGCTCCCGGAAGGCCCGCCGCTGGTCACGATGCCCCGCGACGTCGACGAAGCCGTCGCCGCCTGGCGCGACCGGCGCACGGCGCGGCTGGCCGAGCGGCGCCGCAAGGCCCGCGAGGCACTGGCCGACCAGCGCGAGAACGCCAAGCCAAAGAAGCGCTGGTTCCGTCGGGGCTGACCCCGGACCGTGCAGGTTTACCCGGGCACCCTGGTAAACCGACAGCCCGACCCGTGTCAGATCGGTCATACCGACGCCGACGCCCCCGCTGTTACCTTCCGCAGCATGAGCGGGTCATCCAAGAGCGCCAAGGACTTCTTCCGGCCGTTGGCCGTCGGGGCCCCCGAGCCACTGCGCGAGATTCCCGCGCGGCCGAGCCGGGCGATCCACTTCTTCGACCCGAGCAACGCGAAGATGGCGTCGAAGATCCCCGACCTGGTCGGGAACGTCGACGTGCTCCTCGGCAACCTCGAGGACGCCATCAAGGCCGACCACAAGGTCGCCGCCCGCGAAGGCCTCGTCAAGATCGCGAAGGACACAGACTTCGGTCCGACCCAGCTCTGGACCCGCGTCAACGCCCTCGACAGCCCGTGGGGCCTCGACGACCTCACCACGCTGGTCCCCGAGATCGGCGACAAGCTCGACGTGATCATGGTCCCGAAGGTGCAGGGCGCCGAGGACATCCACTACGTCGACCG
>JAWWPK010000198.1:0-8080 GCA_033854925.1 Nocardioidaceae bacterium
AACGCCGTCGACCAGTCCGAGCGCGGGAAGTCGCCGAGGAAGGCGCCGTCGAACCAGGGGTCGATCGCCTCGTTGACCCCGGTCTTCACGCGTTCGCGGTGGGAGCCGTTGAGCTTCTTGCCGGCGAAATGCATGGTGGTCACGGTCGTCACGGAAGGGGCGTCGTCCCCGTGGTTGGAGGAAGGCCCGGCGCCGCCTCCGTCGCCACCGCCGAGGTCGTCCCCGGAGTCGCAGCCGACGGCACCCGCGAGCAGCAGGGCGGCCACCCCGCTGACCAGCGCGGACCGCGCTCGAGGCGGGGTGACGGAGGTCATGGGGACAGGCTCGCACGAGGGGCGACCTCCACCCTGCATTTGCTGGCGTTGAGGACTAACGTTGAGAAGCGAAGCGACCCCCTGGCAGTCACCACCCATCTGTGCGTATGAAAGAGGCGAAGCACGCCGTGCCCGAAACAACCCCCTCCTCACCCTCGTCGGCCGTCGTGCCGGAGGAGTTCGGAGCCAACGAGTGGCTCGTCGAGGAGATGTACGACCGGTTCCAGGCTGACCCGTCGAGCGTCGACCAGACCTGGGTGGACTACTTCAAGGCGCACGGCAACGGCTCCCAGAGCGGGTCCGGGAGCGGCTCCCGGAACGGCACCCCCGCAACCGCCAGCACCACGACCTCCTCCAGGAGCACCAACGGCGCCCCGGCCGATGCGGCCCCCAGCGAGACCAAGCCGGCGTCGAAGCCGGCGCCGAAGGCGGCCCCGGCTCCTCACGTCGACCCGACCCCGACCCCCGCGCCGGTGGCCAAGCCCCGTCCGGTGACCAAGGCCGCCGAGCCCGCCAAGGGCACCACCAACCCGGTGCCGAAGGAGCAGCCCCCGGCTGAGCAGGCCGACGCCAGCGACGAGCCGACCTTCACGGTGCTGCGCGGTGCGCCGGCCCGTACGGCGGCCAACATGGACAGCTCGCTCACCGTGCCGACCGCGACCTCGGTCCGCTCGGTGCCGGTCAAGCTGCTGTGGGACAACCGGACGGTGATCAACAACCACCTGGCCCGGGCCCGTGGCGGCAAGGTGTCGTTCACCCACCTGATCGGCTACGCGTTGGTCAAGGCGCTCAAGGCGTTCCCGGAGATGAACGTCGGCTTCGACGTGGTCGACGGCAAGCCGAACCTCATCCAGCCGGCGCACATCAACCTCGGCCTCGCGATCGACATGCAGAAACCCGACGGGACCCGCCAGCTGCTGGTGCCGTCGATCAAAGGCGCGGAGAAGATGGACTTCGCGGCGTTCTGGACGGCCTACGAGGACATCGTGCGCAAGGCCCGCGACAACAAGCTCACGGTCGAGGACTTCAAGGGCACCACCATCTCGCTGACCAACCCCGGCGGCATCGGCACCAGCCACTCGGTCCCCCGCCTGATGAAGGGGCAGGGCGCGATCATCGGGGTCGGTGCGATGGAGTACCCCGCCGAGTGGCAGGGAGCGTCCGAGGACGCGATCGCGCGCAACGCGATCAGCAAGGTGATGACGCTGACCTCGACGTATGACCACCGGGTCATCCAGGGTGCGCAGTCGGGTGAGTACCTCAAGCGGATCCACCAGCTCCTGCTCGGCCAGGAGGGCTTCTACGACGAGATCTTCCGCTCGCTGCGGATCCCGTATGAGCCGATCCGGTGGAGCAGCGACATCTCGACGTCCCACGACGACGAGATCAGCAAGCAGGCCCGGATCCTGGAGCTGATCCACGCCTACCGGGTGCGCGGCCACATGATGGCCGACACCGACCCGCTGGAGTACCGGCAGCGCAGCCACCCCGACCTCGAGGTGGAGTCGCACGCGCTGACGCTGTGGGACCTGGACCGCGAGTTCGCGACCGGGTCGTTCGGCGGCGAGGGCCGGCGGTTCATGAAGCTGCGCCACATCCTGGGGATCCTGCGCGACTCCTACTGCCGCACCACGGGCATCGAGTACATGCACATCATGGATCCCGAGCAACGCCGCTGGATCCAGGAGCGGGTCGAGCAGCCGCACACCAAGCCGCCGCGCGAGGAGCAGCTCCGGATCCTGGCCAAGCTGAACGAGGCCGAGGCGTTCGAGACGTTCCTGCAGACCAAGTACGTCGGCCAGAAGCGGTTCAGCCTCGAGGGCGGCGAGACGACGATCCCGGTGATCGACGAGATCTGTGAGGCCGCCGCCGAGGCCGGCCTCGACGAGGTCGCGATGGGCATGGCCCACCGCGGCCGGCTCAACGTGCTCGCCAACATCGTGGGCAAGAAGTACTCCCAGATCTTCCGGGAGTTCGAGGGCAACATCGACCCGCGGACCGTCCAGGGCTCGGGTGACGTGAAGTACCACCTCGGCGCCGAGGGCGAGTTCGAGGCCGGCTCAGGCGACACCATCAAGGTGTCGGTGGCGGCGAACCCCTCGCACCTCGAGGCCGTCGACCCGGTGCTCGAGGGCATCGCCCGCGCCAAGCAGGACGTGCTCGACAAGGGCGCCGCCTACCCGGTGCTGCCACGCCTGGTGCACGGCGACGCGGCGTTCGCCGGCCAGGGCGTGGTCGCCGAGACGCTCAACCTCTCCCAGCTGCGCGGCTACCGCACCGGCGGCACCATCCACGTCGTGGTCAACAACCAGGTCGGGTTCACGACCTCGCCCGGCTCGTCGCGTTCGTCGCTCTACTGCACCGACGTCGCGCGGATGGTGCAGGCGCCGATCTTCCACGTCAACGGCGACGACCCCGAGGCGTGCATCCGGGTCGCGCGGCTGGCCTTCGAGTACCGCCAGGCGTTCAAGAAGGACGTCGTCATCGACCTGGTCTGCTACCGCCGGCGCGGCCACAACGAGGGCGACGACCCGTCGTACACGCAGCCGCTGATGTATGACCTGATCGAGCAGAAGCGCTCGGTCCGCAAGCTCTACACCGAGTCCCTGATCGGTCGTGGCGACATCACGATCGAGGAGGCCGAGCAGGTGCTGCGCGACTACCAGCAGCAGCTGGAGCGGGTCTTCACGGAGGTCCGCGAAGCGACCGGCCAGCCCTCGGAGTGGACCACGGTGCCGGACTACCCCGACAAGCCGCAGGGCGAGACCGCGACCGCGGTGGTGCCGGAGGTGCTCAAGCGGATCGCGGACGCCTACGTCACGCCGCCGGCGGGCTTCACGGTGCACCCGAAGGTGATGCCTCAGCTGCAGCGCCGGGCCGCGGCGATCGCCGACGGGCCGATCGACTGGGGCACCGGCGAGATCCTCGCGTTCGGCGCGCTGCTCATGGACGGCCGCCCGGTGCGGCTGGCCGGCCAGGACTCCCGGCGCGGCACCTTCGTCTCGCGCTTCGCGACGATCATCGACCGGGTCAACGCCGACGAGTGGACGCCGCTGTCCAACCTCACCGAGGATCAGGCCAGGTTCCACGTCTACGACTCGCTGCTCTCGGAGTTCGCCGCGCTCGGGTTCGAGTACGGCTACTCGGTGGCGCGGCCGGAGGCGCTGGTGCTCTGGGAGGCCCAGTTCGGCGACTTCGTCAACGGCGCCCAGACCGTGATCGACGAGTTCATCACCTCCGGCAAGACCAAGTGGCGCCAGGAGTCGGGCGTGGTGCTGCTGCTGCCGCACGGCTACGAGGGCCAGGGCTCCGACCACTCCTCGGCCCGGATCGAGCGGTTCCTGACGATGTGCGCCGACGAGGCGTTCGTGGTCGCGCAGCCGTCCACACCCGCGTCGTACTTCCACCTGCTGCGCCGGCACTCGCTGGGCCAGGAGCACCGGCCGCTGATCGTCTTCACGCCCAAGTCGATGCTCAAGCGCAAGGAAGCGGCCTCCCACCCCGACGACTTCGTCAACGGGACGTTCCGGCCGTTCATCGGCGACGCCACCGCCGACGCGCAGAAGGTCGACACCCTGCTGCTCTGCTCGGGCCGGATCACCTGGGACCTCATGGTCGAGCGGGCCAAGCTGGAGAACGCCGAGCGGTTCGCGATCGGCCGGGTCGAGCAGCTCTACCCGCGGCCGGTCGACGACATCAAGCACGAGATCGCCCGCTACCCCAACCTCAGGACCGTCCGGTGGGTCCAGGACGAGCCGCTCAACATGGGTCCCTGGCCCAACTACGCGCTCAACGTCTGGCCGCACGTCGACGCCAGGGTCGAGCCGGTCACCCGCGCCGAGGCCTCCACGCCTGCGGTGGGCACCGCGAAGCGGCACGCCGAGGAGCAGAAGGAGCTCATGGCCCGGGCGTTCGCCTGAGCGGAGCTGACGATGTACTTCACCGACCGCGGGATCGAGGAGCTGGCCCGGCGCCGGGGCGAGGAGGAGGTCTCCCTGGCCTGGCTGGCGGACCGGCTGAGCGAGTTCACCGACGTGCACCCGGAGTTCGAGACCGCCGTCGAGCGGCTGGCCACCTGGCTGGCCCGGCTCGATGATCCGGACGACTGAAGGGCGCTGACCGAGGGTCCGCCGCAGTGTCCGATTCCCGCCAGAAGTAGGCGTCACGGGCGGTCAGAATTGGGACATGCACAGAGTCGTACCTCTCAAGGTCCACTACTACGGAACGCCCGTCGTCCTGGTCTCCTCGACCAACCCGGACGGCACCACGAACCTCGCGCCGATGTCCTCGGCGTGGTGGCTGGGGCAGAACGTGATGCTGGGCCTGGCCGCCTCCTCGCGTACGACGCAGAACCTCCTGCGCACCGGCGAGGCGGTCCTCAACCTCGCCTCGGCCGACCTGGTCGACCACGTCGACCGCCTGGCCCTGCTGACCGGGGAACCCGAGCTCTCGCCGCACAAGCGCGAGACCGGCTACCGCTACGAGCCCCGGAAGTTCGAGGCCGCCGGCCTGACGCGGGAGCCCTCGGACCTGGTGGCGCCGCATCGGGTGGCCGAGTGCCCGATCCAGCTCGAGTGCCGGGTGTCGGGCCACTACCCGATCGCCAACGAATCGGTGACCGCGCATGCGATCCACGTCGAGGTGCTGCGTGCGCACGTGTCCGACGCCGTCCGGCTGCCCGGCACCGACCACATCGACCCGCAGGCCTGGGACCCGCTGATCATGAAGTTCTGTGACTTCTTCGGCGACGGCCAGCCGCTGATCCCCTCCCGGCTGGCGGCCGGGTGGCAGATGCCGGGCCGGCTCGCGGAGGAGGCCAGCGCCTGAGCCTCAGTAGTCCTGGGGCTGGGTGAAGAAGCCGTGCGGGTCGTACGCCGCGCGCACCTGTGCGAGCCGGGCGGCGTTGGCCCCGAAGTAGGCGTGCCGGTAGTCCGTGATCGTGGGGTCCGCGTAGTTGACGTAGGCGTGGTTGCCCCAGTGCGGGAGCATCGCCGCACGGAAGCCGCGGACGAACGTGTCCGCCCTGGTCGCCGTGCCGGGCGGGTAGGTCGCCGTGTACTGGACGGTGGCCAGCGCCTCCCGGTGCACGAACGCCGTCTCGCCGGCTGCGACGTCACGGACCCGCCCGCCCAGGGCGTCGACGGAGATCCCCGCCTCGAGCAGCCCCGAGCTCTGCGCGGCAGTCACCTGGCTGGTCAGGGCGTCGACGCCGCTGCCGTTCAGGACGTCGTAGGCGACGTGCGAGGTGGCGCTCAGGGACTCGCGGGTGAGCGCGCCGCCGGGGCCGGTGGTGCACTGCGCGGCGGGGACCGACGAGCAGCCGGCGTAGGAGAACATCGCGGCGCGGTAGCTGCGGGTCGCCCGCGTGCTCACGGCCGGCGTCGGCGCGTCGGTGAGGAGCCCGGCCAGCTGGCCCTCGAAGGCGCTCGACGGCCCGGTCCAGGTGACCGAGCAGAGCACGATCGGACCCGAGGCGTGCTTCTGGCCACCCAGCACCTTGAGCGTCGACCACAGCCGGGCGTCGGCGGTCGGCGCCCATGCCTGCCAGGCTCCGATGACCTGCGGGAGCGCAGAGACCGGCCACTGGAGGAACGCGGTCCGGAGCGTCGGCGCCGCCACGGTGCGGACCTTGAACGCGGTGACCACGCCGAGGTGGCCCCCACCGCCACCGCGCAGCGCCCAGAACAGGTCGGGCTCGTGGTGACGGCTCGCGGTCCGCACCTGCCCGTCGGCGGTGACCACCTGGATCCGCGTCACGAAGTCGCACGTGAGGCCGTACGCGCGCGTGAGCACACCGACCCCGCCGCCGAGCGTCAGCCCGGCGATGCCGACGGTCGGGCACGAGCCGGCGGCGATGGCACGGCCCTTGGCGCTGACGCCGTCGTAGACGTGGGCGAGCGCGGCACCGGAGCCGATCGTGGCGTTGGTGCCGGTGACGCGGACCCGGCTGAGCGGGCGGACGTCGATCACCAGCGCCCTGGGAGAGCCGCCACCGGACCAGCCGGGGTAGCTGTGGCCGCCGGACCGGATCGCCACCGGCACGTCGTGGTCCTGCGCGAAGCTGATCGCCGTCGCGACGTCCTGGGCGTCGTGCACGGACAGGACGGCGAGTGGCTTCTGGCCGTCGTACCGCGGGTTCTGGGTGAGCCGCACCCGGTCGTAGGTCGGGTCGGACGGGAGGGCGAGTCTGCCCGTGACGGCACGACGCAGCTGGGCCCAGTCGATCTTCGCGGCTGCCGCCGGTCGCGCCGGTGTCGACCCACCGTCGGAGCAGCCGGCGAGGCCGGCCAGTGCGCCGCCGGCGAGGATCCCCCGCCGGCTCAGCGTCGTACTCACACTGCCAACGCTACGGGCTGCAACACGTTCTACTCTGAGCGCGTGACCACGCAGATCGAGTGGGTGCGGTCCCCCACCGCCGACGTGTCCTACCCCGCCGCTCCCTGGCACATGGTCGGCTCGCTGTGGCTGACCCTCTTCAAGGTCCGCGAGCCGGTGGACGAGCTGCGCCCGGCCGGGGTGTACGGCGCGGCGTTCGTCTCCTACGAGGAGGGCAGCCCGCTGACCTACAGCGAGTTCCTCGTCGCCCGGCCGATCTCGACGGACCAGGACGGCCGGCGGGTCACCATCACCGACATCTGGGTGGACTCCCCCGCGTCGGTGGCCGGCGGGCGCGAGCTGTGGGCGATCCCCAAGGGGCTGTGCGACTTCGCTCTGGAGTCCTCGCACACCGGTCCGCTGACCACGACCGAGTGGTCGGCCAGGCTCGGCCGTACGCCGATCGCGTCCGCGCGATTCCGGGACGTCTCACGAGCGGCGCTGCGGCTGCCGTTCAAGGGCGGCACCTGGCAGCCGGGCATCGAGGACACCGACGGCGCTGAACGCACCGCGACCCTGAAGGGCTCGTCGAAGGCGCTACCGGCCCGGGCGCACTGGGACATCAACGCCGACGGCCCGCTCGGCTGGCTGGCGGGCGCCCGCCAGCTCGCGTCGTTCCGGCAGGCGGCGTTCCGGATGTCGTTCGGCTGAGGGCAGACCCGTGACCGGACCCGGCGTGCTCGTGCTGTCGGGTCCGCCCTGCTCCGGCAAGTCGTCCGTGGGGCGGCTGCTGGCCGCGGACGGCTGCCTCGTCGAGGTCGATGCACTCTTCTCGATGCTGCTCCCGGACTCTGATCGCAACCGCGACGACCGCATGCTCGCCTACGAGGCGGCGCACCTCTTTGCTCGAGTGCTCCTGGAGCACGGCCGATCCGTGGTGCTCGAGTGCACCTACGCTCGGCTCGAGCAGCGGCGCAGCCTCGTGGAAGCGCTCGCAGACCTGCCGGACGTGCCGTTGTGGGTCGTGGAGCTCTTCGTGTCTCCCGACGACGCGGTCACGCGATTCCGCCAGCGTGACCAGGCGACCGACCTGGACGAGGCGAGCCTGCGGGAGCGGGCGGCGGAGTTCCCCTACTCGGAACTGCCGCTCCGGCTGACGTCGTCCTCGGCCCCGCCCGACCAGCTGGCGCGGCAGATCTCCGAGTGGCTGCGCCAGCGGCCGCCGGCGGTCGACCGGTACGAGTGGGCCGCGGCCGGCAGGGGCTGGGACTGAGCCGCAGGGCCGGCACCAGGACAAATCCCGTCAAGCCGCTGCTCGCGTTGGCCGGTATCGCATGGCGACCGCCCCCGACCGGAACTCATGGCGATCCACGAGCTCGAGCTGGATGCGCCCGCGCAGACCGGCGAGCAACGTCGGCCCGTGTCCGGCAAGGACCGGCTGCACAAGGAAC
>JAWWPK010000199.1:0-2647 GCA_033854925.1 Nocardioidaceae bacterium
GCCGGTGTGATTGGACGCGGGCGCTGGCATAGACCGTGCCCAGAGTGTCGTAGGAATGCGTGATGCTCAGCTCCACGGCCGTGGCTGTGCCGTCGACGTCCTGCCGGATCGGGAAGCTCCCCGAGCCGTCGAGGTCCCACTCGACCGAGATGACCGTCCCGGCGCCGGGCGGCACCTCCGCGTGCACGGTCAGCTGCACCTCGGTGCCTGGCGCCACCTCTGCCCGATCGGCGCCGTTGGCCGTCACCGAGACGACCGGCTGGATGCCGCCACGCTCGGCCGCCGTGGGCGGCAGCACGATCTGCCCGTCGCGGTCGCTCCAGCTCGAGCCTGCGGGCGGAATGCCCAGCTCGACCCAGTCGACGAGGTCACGGAGCGACTGCTCGTGCATGCCCTTGACGTCGATCAGCCGGGTGTTGCTGGCGCGGTTGGGCTCGGGCGGGACCATGGCGGCCGGGCCGTGCTCGGCGTTCTCGATCCAGCGCAGCCGGAAGCTGTCAGCCGCCCCGGCCAGTCCTTGGGCACCGACGACGGCGCGGTGGTAGGTGAGCCCGTTGATGGGCCAGACCGACGAGTCATGCGTGTGGTGCTGCCAGAGCAGCTTGCCGTCGTACTGACCGGAGTAGCAGACCCCCATCAGGGGGGACATGAGGGGCGCGTCGTGGCTGGGGTAGACGGGCCAGCCGTCGACGCGCAGCGAGTCGTAGCACGGGTCGTCGAGCAGGTGGTGCCGCGCGATGTAGCAGAACGCGAGGAAGTCGCGGTTGTCGACCTGCACCTCTTCCCCGACCGAGACGCCCGTGAAGCGCTTCAGGTTGGCCTCGCCCCTGCCGTCGCAGGCGAAGACGTCGCCGACGACACCGGTTGCGTAGAGCTGTCGCCCGGCCGCGTCGCCGGTCAGCACTCGCACACCGGCACCCTTGCGGTAGCCGGCCCCGAGTCCCTCGACTTCGATCGCGTAGGGCATGTCGTAGGCGACGTCCGACGTGCCCATCATCGATGCCATGAAGCGGATGGTCTGGAACTCCGGCCCGGAGAAGGCCGGGTCGGTGCTCAGGTCGCGCGCCGTGATGACCCTGCGCACCCGGACGGTCTCGTTCAGGACGTCGCCGGCGACGCGCTCGGGCTCGTCGTGCCCGATGTAGCCGGGCACCGTCCAGAACGACGAGAAGTAGTCGGAGTCCTCCTCGACCATGGTCTCCGCCATGGCGGTCCAGAGCCACATCTGACCCATCGGCTCCGCGATCATGCTCTCGTTGCCGCGCGGGTAGCCGAGCCGGTAGAGCAGCGCAAGCTCCTCCCGCTGATGCAGGTCGAGCGTGTGAAACGGGTCGCCGCTGCCACCGGGCGCCATCGCGTCCACCACATCGTGGAGACGGTCCCCGAGCAGGCGCTGCACGTTGAACATCTGGCCGAAGCCGGTGATGCCGCCTGTCCGCACGCTTCGGTTGTTGCCCGGCTCCGCGATCTCGCCGCCGCTGGTCATAGGCATCGCGCCCTGCCAGACCCCCGGTGCGTTCTCGAGGCAGAGCGGGGAGCGGCGTCCTCCGCCGCTGCCACCCCAGACGTAGGAGTAGTCCGGGGGCGAGCCGTAGACCTGTGCGGCGACGTGCTTGGAGAAGCGGGCCGCCTCGGCGCTGGCGCGATGCCCGTACAGCGACGGGTCAGGGCCTGCCTTGGCGTCGAAGTCGTCGCCGATGTGTCCCTGGTTGGACTCGACCATGTAGCCGCCGAGGCTCTCGCTGAGCTTGATGCGCTGGAACATCTCGCCGAGCATGCCGCCGCCGAAGGTCACCTCGTTGCCGCCGTGCCCGCCTTCCAGGGGCTGGAACATGCGACCTTGGTACGACGGCGCAGGCGGGAAGTAGAAGGCGAACCTCGTGTCGGTGCCCTCGAACCCGCCGTGCACGAAGCGGTGTGGCGAGGGCCGCTCGCGCTCCTCGTCAGCATCGATGTATGGCGCACCGAAGAACGGATCGGTGACGACGTAGGACGCCGCGTCGAGCGCGGTCGCCAGAGTGGTCACCCGACCACGACGCGGACCTGGGCGAGGTTCGGCAGCTGTCGCTCTGTCGCGGCGACGTCACCGTCGCGGTGAGAGGTGACCAGGCAGCTGACGAAGAAGGTGCCCGGCTTGTCGAAGGTGTGCGTCGTCGACAGCTCGAGCTGCTCCTGCGTGCCGTCCACGTCGAGGACGTGGGCGAAGAAGCCGGACCCGTCCAGGTCCCAGGCGACGCGGGTGATGCGACCGATGCCGGGTGGGACGGCAGCCGTTGCGGTCAGCGTCACCTCCGTGCCGACGGCCACTTCTGCCCGTGCCGCACCGTTGACGGTCGCTGTGAGGACCGGCTGAACGCCACGTCGCTCCGACGCCGACGCGGGCAGCGAGATCTTGCCGTCCACGATCGTGAAGGTCGTCTCCTGCGGCTTGACGCCCTCTTCACACCACCGGGTCAGGTCGACCAGTCCCTGCTCGATTAGCGGCCGGTAGTCGATGAGCCAGGTGCCCGTCGCGCGATTCGGGTCACTCGGCAGGATGAACGGCGGCACGTGCTCGGCGTTCTCCGACCACTGGAGGCAGAAGTTGGCCTCCGCCCCCGCCGGCCCCTGGGCCTCCTCGACGGCCTGCGGGTAGACGGTGCCCTGG
>JAWWPK010000200.1:0-2821 GCA_033854925.1 Nocardioidaceae bacterium
GCGCCCTTGAGTGCCGACTCGCTGAACAGGATCCCGTTGTTGGCGATGATCCCGACCTCGTGGCCCCAGATCCGCGCGAAGCCACAGACCAGCGTCTCGGCGTACAGCCGCTTGAACTCGTGGAACCGGCTGCCGTCCACGACCCGGCGGATCACCTCGCGGACGTCGTACGGCGTCCGGGTGTCGGTCGGCACCACGTCGTACAAGCCCGTGGGGTCCTCGTGGGGCTCCTCGACCGGGTGCGCGAAGAGGCTCGGCGCGGGCTCGGGCAGGGTGGCGATGATGGAGCGGACGATCGCGAGCGCGTGCGCGTCGTCGTCGGCGAGGTGGTCGACCACGCCCGACGTGCGTGCGTGCACGTCGCCCCCGCCGAGCTCCTCGGCCGTCACGACCTCGCCGGTGGCGGCCTTCACGAGGGGCGGGCCACCGAGGAAGATGGTGCCCTGGTTGCGGACGATCACGGACTCGTCCGACATCGCCGGTACGTAGGCGCCGCCGGCGGTGCAGGAGCCCATCACGCTGGCGATCTGCGGGATCCCCCGGGCGGAGAGGTTGGCCTGGTTGAAGAAGATCCGGCCGAAGTGCTCCTTGTCGGGGAACACGTCGTCCTGCATCGGCAGGAACGCGCCGCCGGAGTCGACGAGGTAGACGCACGGCAGCCGGTTCTCGGCGGCGACGGCCTGGGCCCGCAGGTGCTTCTTCACGGTGATGGGGTAGTAGGTGCCGCCCTTGACGGTCGCGTCGTTGGCGACGACGACGGTCTCCCGGCCGCTCACCCGGCCGATCCCGGTGACGATGCCGGCGCTCGGGACGGCGTCGTCGTACATCCCGGTCGCGGCGAGCGGGCTCAGCTCGAGGAAGGGACTGCCGGGGTCGAGCAGCCTGTCCACGCGGTCCCGGACCAGCAGCTTGCCGCGCGCGGTGTGTTTCGCGCGCGCCGACTCCGAGCCGCCCAGACGCACCGCCGCCAGCCGCTCGCGCAGGTGGGCAACGAGCTCCCGCATCTCCTCTGCCACGTCACCTAGGTTAGCGATCATTAACCTATCGGGCCACCCGTACGCCGACTGAGGAACACACCGCGGCACGCCTGCGTTCACGAATCATGAGCGCAGTACCGCTGACCGCTGAGTCCTTCGAGCAGACCGTCACCACCAGCGACATCGTCCTGGTGGACTTCTGGGCGTCCTGGTGCGGCCCGTGCCGGCAGTTCGCACCGGTCTACGAGGCGGCATCCGAGCGGCACGACGACGTCGTGTTCGGCAGCATCGACACCGAGGCCGAGCAGGGGCTCGCGCAGGCGGCCGAGGTGACCGCGATCCCGACCCTGATGGCGTTCCGCGAAGGGATCATGGTCTTCCGTCAGGCCGGCGCCTTGCCGGCGCCCGCACTGGAGGACCTGATCGGCGCTGTGAAGGGGCTCGACATGGACGACGTCCGCGCCCAGATCGCGGCCGCCGACGGGGGCTCGCCCAGTTAGCGACCGCTAACCTCGGGGCATGGCCCGCCGCGACGAGATCCTGTCGACGGCGGCGGAGCTGTTCGCCGCGCGCGGCTTCCACGGGGTGAGCGTCGCCGACATCGGCGCGGCCTGCGGAATCTCCGGGCCGGCGCTCTACAAGCACTTCCCGTCCAAGGACGCCGTGCTGGCCGAGATGCTGGTCTCGATCAGCCAGCGGCTCCTCGAGGTCGGTCGCCAGCGGTCCGGGGCGGCGCCCGACGCCCGGGCCGCACTGGCCGCGCTGGTCGAGTGGCACGTCGACTTCGCGCTGCGGGACCGGCCGCTCATCGTCGTGCAGGACCGCGACTGGGAGTCACTGCCCGACGACGCCCGCGAGCAGGTGCGCCGGCTGCAGCGGGAGTACGTCGACCTCTGGGCCGGGCGGCTCCGCGAGGTGCACCCCGGGCTGCGCCCCGACAGCGCCCGGGCGATGGCCCACGCCGCGTTCGGCCTGATCAACTCCACGCCGCACAGCGCGTTGCTCCCCGACGCCCGGATGCGCGAGCTGCTCACCCAGATGGCCGGCGCCGCGCTCGGGATCTCCTAACATCACGGGATGCGCGCCCGGGTGATCGCCCCGCTCGTCGCCGCGGTCCTCGGGATCGGCGGCGGCGTGGCAACCGCGCTCGTGATGCCGGGTGACGATCACGGCAGGCCCGCCACGTCGAGCGACCCGCTGCACCTCGGCATCCCGCTGGTCGACCAGGACTGCTCCGGGAAGTCGCTGCTGGTGATCGGCTACGGCGAGACGGTCGCGCCGCTCAGCAGCGCGATCGCCAACAGCAGCGAGAAGGCCCTGCGCTACCTCCGCAGCGATGCGTCCTGCGCCACGACGCTGGGGCCTGTGGACAAGGCGGCGCCGGAGTACGTCGTCTACAGCGGACCGTACGACGATCGCCGGGAGCCCTGCGAGGTCCGGATGTCCGGTGCCGAGAGCGGCAGCTTCGTCACGGTGCTCCGCTCCGGCAACCAGCAGCTGGTCAAGTGCCCCTGTGAGATCCCGGGCAGCGCAGCGCCGCGTCTCTTCCTCGGCATGGACCCCGACCAGTCGGAGGCCCTCTGGATCCGCGGGTTGCAGGCGATGTTCAACGACGACGACCCCACCACGCTCCCCCACACCGCGATCACCGGGAAGTACGACCAGCGGACCTCCGACCTCGTCGCCGGCTTCCAGGACCACGCGCCGGGGAAGGTGACCGAGCGCGGGACGGTCGAGGAGGTCACCTGGGGGATCCTCACCGACCGGCTGTGCCGCAACTACGACTACTGATCAGCGCCCTCAGGGCGCTAGCTCCGCAAGGAGCGCAGCGGCGCGCAGCGCCG
>JAWWPK010000201.1:0-15452 GCA_033854925.1 Nocardioidaceae bacterium
TCCGCGGCCGGAAGCGCGGCGAGGTTGCCGGGTTCGTGGTCGAGGGGGTGCGCGTGGCGATGGCCGAGGGTGCCCGCTGCAAGCAGGTCGAGCAGGTTCTCGACGAGATCAAGGCGGTCCGGCACGCACTGGCCCGGGCCAACAAGGGCGACCTGGTCGTCATCTGCGTCGACAAGCACGCCGAGGTGATGGTCGAGCTCGAGAACTGGTCCCCCCAGGCTCAGCCCGGGGCCGGGGTCACCTCCGACGCGCCGGCGGCAGATCCCGACTTCGTCGCGGCCGCGCCGGCCGAGGTCTAGTCGACCGTCGGCTCCCAGGCGCGGGTGGCGACGGCGAGCATGTTCCAGCCGTTGATCGCCACGACCAGCGCGAGGAGGGCACCGACCTCGTCGGGCGACCAGTGCGCGGCCACCGCGTCATAGTCGGCCGTGGGCACGTGGGTCTCGGAGAGCCGGGTCACCGACTCGGTGAACCCGAACGCCGCCCGCTCCTTCTCGGTGAAGAACGGCGACTCGGCCCAGACCGCGACGGCGTGGATCCGCTGCTGGCTCTCGCCATTCTCGGAGGCGTCCTTGCTGTGCATGTCGACGCAGTAGGCGCAGCCGTTGAGCTGCGAGGCGCGCAGGCGGAGCAGGTCGCGCAGCCCGGGTGGTACGCCGACCCGATCGAGCTCCTTGGTGGCGGTGGTGTCGAGGTGCGCCATGGCCTTGCTGAACAACGGCACGGCGGCGTCGACGTCGAGGCGGGTGGGGACGGGGTGGAGGGAGTCGGTCATGGCTCCAACGCTAGGCGGCACATGGCCCGATCGAAGGGCCGATTCGAGCCGACCCAGTTGGGCCAATCAGTCCACCCGGGTGGCCTTCACCTTGTCCCGCAGCGTCTCCGGGCTGTCCGGCGTACCCCCGTGCTCAGCGATCCAGTCGTAGACCTCCTCGCGTTCGGCGTGGCACATCAGCCCCACCACGTCGCCGGCGTCCGCCTTCGAGACGAGGGCGGCGAGGCAGTCCACCTCGGTGTCGTACGCCGGCACGTCGGTGACGCCCACCCGCGCTGCGCCTTCCCGCATCAGGGCCTCGAGCGCCTCGGTGGTACGCCCGCGGAGGTAGCGCTTCTTGTGGCCGATGGCGACCACGTCGCTGTCGCGGGCGCCGATCTCGCCGAGCATCTCGATCAGGTCGTCGGTGCGGTCGCCGACCGCGCCCAGGCCGAGCAGCAGCCGGCAGCCGGCCCGGCGGAGGCCGTTCATGACCTCCAGCAGCGCCTCGAGGCCGGCCTCGTTGTGTGCCAGGTCCATGACCACGGACACCGGGCCGATGGAGAAGATGTTCATCCGGCCCGGGTTGTGCTCGGCGTCCGGGAGGAACGTGCGCAGCCCCTCGACCACCACGTCGCGTGGGATCCCGATGGCCAGCGCGGCCGAGGCGGCGGCGAGGGAGTTCTCGACGTTGAACCGGGACAACCCGGCCAGCGTCATGGGCACGTCGACCAGCTCGACCATCGGGTCGGGGTCGGAGTTCGGCCCGAGCACGCACAGCCACCCGTCGATGACGGTGGTGGCGCGCCCCCCAGCCGAGAGCACCTCACGGATGGCCGGTGAGTCCGGGTCGCGCGAGAACACCCAGGGCTGGGCCTTGATCGTCGCGTGCATCGCATAGACCCGGGGGTCGTCGCCGTTCAGGACGGCCCAGCCGTCCTTCCGGGTGATGTGGGGAACCACGCCCTTGACCTCGGCGAGCTGGTCGAGGGTGTCGATGCCCTGGAGGCCGAGGTGGTCGGCGGACACGTTGGTGACCACCGAGACGTCGTTGCGGGTCAGGCCGACGCCCTTGAGCAGGATGCCCCCGCGGGCGGTCTCGGTGACCGCGAGCTGCACCTGCGGGTGTGCCAGCACCCGCCCTGCTCCCGACGGGCCCGAGTAGTCCCCCGCTTCCACCAGCTCACCGTCGATGTAGATGCCGTCGGTGTTCGACCAGCCGACCAGCCGGCCGTCGGCCCGCGCGATGTGCGCGATCATCCGCGAGGTCGTGGTCTTGCCGTTGGTGCCGGTCACCGCGACCACCGGAACCCGGGGCGTGATCGTGGTCGGTGCAGAGCCGGGCTCCGCCGCGGCCACCCGTGCGGCCGCCTCGCTCACCACCGTGTCGACCTCGCCGCCGGGGACCGCGTCGAGGACCTCCGCGACCGCCGTACCCATCACCTGCGCACGGGTGCGGTGCCGCCACGGGAAGGCCACGACGATCTGGTGCTGGTCGCTGGTGGGCCGCACACGTACGGCGAGCCGGGTCGCGCCCGACTCGTTCGCGATCGCCCGGACCAGCCGGCCGACCGCCCGCAGCGCGAACCGCTGCCGGAACCCGGTGTCGGGCTTCCCCGGCCGGGCGTTGCGGAGCCCGATCCGCTGGGCGAACCGTTTCGCGGTGGCCTCGGGCACCGCGGCCAGCCCCCCGATGTCGAGGGTCAGCTTGATCGCGGCGCGCGGGAAGTAGAGGTTCGGGCCTTCGAGCACCCGCAGCTCGACCAGGGATGCGGGTTCGTCTGCCACGCCGGGGACGCTACCGGTCAGGCGCCCGTCGCGTGGAACCCGCCGTCGACGTGGATGATCTCGCCGGTGGTCGCCGGGAACAGGTCCGACAGCAGCGCGCAGATCGCCTTGGCGGTCGGCTCGTGGTCGGCGTTGTCCCACCCGAGCGGAGCCCGGTCGCTCCACAGGTCCTCGAGGTCGCTGAACCCCGGGATCGCCTTGGCCGCGAGCGTCCGCAGCGGGCCCGCGGAGACCAGGTTGACGCGGATGCCGTCCGGCCCGACGTTGCGGGCCAGGTAGCGGGAGGTCGACTCCAGGGCGGACTTGGCCACGCCCATCCAGTCGTACGCCGGCCACGCGACCGTCGCGTCGAAGGTCAGGCCCACCACCGAGCCGCCGGAGGACATCAGCGGGCGGCAGGCCTGGGTCAGCGACATGAGGGAGTACGCCGACACCTGGACCGCCTGCGCGACGTCCGGCCACGGGCCGGTGAGGAACTTGCCGCCCAGCAGCGTCTCCGGGTTGCCGTAGGCGATCGAGTGCACGACACCGTCCAGCCCGTCGACGTGCTCACGGACCGCGTCGGCCAGCCCGGCGAGGTGCTCGTCGTTCGTCACGTCGAGCTCCAGCACCGGCGGCTCGGTCGGCAGTCGCTTGGCGATCCGCCGGGTGATCCCGAGCGCGCGGCCGAAGTTGGAGATCAGGACGGTCGCGCCCTGCTCCTGTGCGTACTTCGCGGCCGCGAAGCCGATCGAGCTGTCCATCGTCACGCCTGCGACGAGGATCCGCTTGCCGTCGAGAATGCCGCCGTCAGCCATGTCAGTGCCCCATTCCGAGTCCGCCGTCGACCGGGATGACTGCCCCGGTGACGTACGCCGCTCCATCGCCCGCCAGCCATGTGACTGCCGCGGCCACCTCGTCCGTCGTCGCGTACCGCTGCAACGGAACCTGCGCCTTGATCGCCGCCTTCTGCTCGTCGGTGAGCACGCCGGTCATGTCGGTCTCGACGAAGCCGGGCGCCACGACGTTCGCCGTGATCGACCGGGAGCCGAGCTCGCGCGCGATCGAGCGGGCCATGCCGACCAGCCCCGCCTTCGAGGCTGCGTAGTTGACCTGGCCGGCCGAGCCGAGCAGCCCGACCACCGAGGAGACGAAGACGATCCGGCCCCGCCTGAGGCGGAGCATCCCCTTCGCGGCGCGCTTGGCCAGCCGGTAGGAGCCCGTCAGGTTGGTCTCGATGACCGAGGACCAGTCGTCCTCCGACATCCGCAGCAGCAACGTGTCGTGGGTGATGCCGGCGTTGGCCACCAGCACCTCGACCGGGCCGTGCGCCTCCTCGACCTGTGCGAACGCCGCGTCCACCTGCTCGGGGTCGGTCACGTCGCACCGCACGTCGAGGGTGCCGTCGGGGGCGCCGCCGCTGCGCGTGGTCACCGCGACCCGGTCGCCCAGGGCCACGAACGCCTCCGCGATCGCCCGCCCGATCCCCCGGTTGCCGCCGGTGACGAGCACCGACCGGCCCTGAGTCTCGCTCTCGTCCGTCACCCGCTCGACGCTAGCGTCTACCGGGGAGTACGCCGAAACCAGCCCCGCGGGCCCCGCCGCACCGGCTCCGCCGCGGTCGCGACGATGCTCGGCGCGAGGTCGGACCGCTCGCCGGCGTACATCGCCTCCCACCACCGCACCCCGCCGGCGATGAACACGTCGAGGTCGAGCCGTCGACCGGTGCCGTCGAGCACGGACACGTCGGCGAACCAGACCCGCAGGTCGAGGTGGTGGACCCCGCCGAGGTCCTGGAAGAGCGTGAGGTGGTGTCCGCCCGGGCCGGACATGCCCAGGTCGAGGCTGAGCCGCTGCTCCCAGCTGCGGAACTCGCGCTCGCTCCGGGGCGAGTCCACGAACTCCCAGCCGTAGACGGGACCCCCGCCGTGCCGGCGCAGCAGCCGGTCGAGCCCCTCCACATCCAGTGGGAGCACCGGCGCGGCCGCGTCGTCCCACGTGCCGGCACGGTAGGACGCCGCGAGCCGTGAGCAGCCGGTCAGCCGCATCGTCCGGCGCGGGTCGGGGGTCTCGGCGCCGGTCTCGTCCCGGGCCAGCACCGTGAGCAGGACGTCGACGGTCGCCGCGGGCGCATCGACCGTCAGGTCGTGCCAGTCGGCCTCGTTGAGCGCGATCCCGAGGCCGTCGACCTGGTCAGGCGTGAGCGCCGTGGCTACTCCTCGTCTTCCAGCCGGAAGCCGACCTTGATCCCGACCTGGAAGTGCTCGACCTTGCCGTCCTTGATCTGGCCGCGCACCTCGGTGACCTCGAACCAGTCGCAGTGTCGCAGCGTCATGGCGGCCCGCTCGACGCCGTTGTGGATCGCCTGCTCGAGCCCCTCGTTGGAGGTGCCGACGATCTCGGTCACGCGGTAGGTGCGGTTGGTCATGCGGGGGCCTCGCTTGTGAAGTTGGGCGGTCGGTTCCCTCGACTGTACCGACGACCGGGGACCGCTCAGGCCGCGGCGTACAGTGGCGGAATGGCCCGGGAGCGCAGCCGCGAACCCGAGGCAGTCCGCATCACCTCGGCAGCGGCCAGCCGCAACGACGACATCGCCGCGCGCCAGAAGCGATACCTGTTCTCGATGGGCATCCGCACGCTGTGCTTCGTGGGCGCCATCGTGGCCTCGCTGCTCGGGATCCACTGGCTCTGGCCGATCCTGATCGCCGCCGCGCTGGTGCTGCCGTACGTCGCGGTGGTCATGGCGAACGCCGCCACATCCAAGGGCGACGGGTTCGCGCTGGTCGACCAGGGCCCCGAGCGCCGCGAGCTCGGTGCCGGGGGCCAGAGTCACTGAGAAATCTTCGGCTGCTGGGGTTGATTCCCGGCGCGGACGTGGAACACTTCTAGGGCCGCGTGGGCTTGCTCGGGCGGTGTGGTGCCGGACAGCTCTCCCCGTGGTTGGCCGGCACCACTTCCTATTTCAGGACAGCTCATGACCGACATCTGCTCAGCCAGGGGCTGCACCGCTTCCGCCGTCTGGGCGCTGCGCTGGAACAACCCCAAGCTGCACACCCCGGAGCGCCGCAAGGTCTGGCTGGCGTGCGAAGACCACAAGGACTCGCTGTCGGACTTCCTGGGCGCCCGCGGCTTCCTCAAGGAGGTCGTGGAGCACGTCGACGGGGCCGACGAGAGCGTCTGAGGTCCAGACCAGCCGACCCCGCGAGGCGTCAGCCGCCGATGGCCGACATAGGTCGGTCGGGCTGGAGGAACGTCGGGTCGTCGATGCCGTGCCCGGGCTTCTTGGTGGCCATCGCCTTGACCCAGCGCTCGGCCAGCTCGGCGTCCGTCGCGCCGGCCCGCAGCGCGGTGCGCAGGTCGGACTCCTCGCGGGCGAACAGGCAGTTGCGGACCTGGCCGTCGGCGGTGAGCCGCACCCGGTCGCAGGCGCCGCAGAACGGGCGGGTGACCGAGGCGATGATGCCGACCGTGGCCGGGCCGCCGTCGACGAGGAACAGCTCGGCGGGGGCGCTGCCCCGCGGCTCCTCGGCTGGCAGCAACACGTAGTGCTCCTCGAGCGTGGCCAGGATCTCGTCGGCTGTGATCATCCCGTCGCGGGTCCAGCCGTGCTGGGCGTCCAGCGGCATCTGCTCGATGAACCGAAGCGCGTAGCCGCGCTCCAGGCACCACTCCAGCAGGTCGGGCGCCTGGTCGTCGTTGACGCCGCGGAGCAGGACGGCGTTGACCTTGACCGGCCCCAGCCCGGCGGCGTGGGCGGCCTCGAGACCGGCCACCACGTCCGCGAACCGGTCGCGCCGGGTGATCTCGTGGAAGGTCTCCGAGCTGATCGTGTCGAGGCTGACGTTGACCCGGTCGAGCCCCGCGTCCTTGAGCGCCTGCGCGGTCTTGGCCAGGCCGAGCGCGTTGGTGGTCAGCGAGGTCTCCGGGCGCGGCTCCAGCGCCGACGTACGGCGCACGATGTCGACCAGGCCACGGCGTACCAGGGGCTCACCGCCGGTGAACCGCACCTCGCGCACCCCCAGCCGCTCCACCGCGACCGTGATCAGCCTGACCACCTCGTCATCGGTGAGCTGCGACTCCAGCGGGAGCCAGTCGAGGCCCTCCTCGGGCATGCAGTAGGTGCAACGCAGGTTGCAGCGGTCGGTCAGGCTGACGCGCAGGTCGGTGGCGACCCGGCCGAAGGCGTCAGAGAGTGGCTGCACAGCCTCGAGTCTACGGTCGCCCGGTTGGCAGCGGGCCGGCGTGTCATGCCGTGACGCCGCGCTCGGTAGCGTGGCGTGGTGCGCTCGTTCGGGTTCCTGCTGAGCCGGCGCTGGATCCTGTTCGCGCTGGTCGTCGCCGTGCTGGCCTACGCCACGTGGTGGCTCGGCGGCTGGCAGTTCCGCCGGCTGCACGACCGCAAGGCCGAGAACGTCGTCGTACGCACCAACGAGCACCGCCCGGTCGCACCCGTGGCCGACGTGCTCAGCCCCGACGCCGACCCGTCCGACCAGGACGAGTGGCGGCTGGTCAGCGCGACCGGGTCGTACGACGCCGCCCGCACCGTCGTGATCCGTTACCAGACCCGTGGCGGGGTGCAGGGGGTCGACGTCGTCGTACCGCTGATCACCGCCGACGGCAGCGCGCTCCTCGTCGACCGCGGCTGGCTCGAGACCGACCCGAGCGGTGCCCGCCGCGACGACATCCCCGACCCGCCGGCCGGAGAGGTCGACGTGACCGGGTACGTCCGGGCCAACGGCACGGGAGACAGCACCCGGGTCGCGGACCTGTCCGCCCGTGCGATCAGCAGTGATGCGATCGGCCCGGCGATCGGGCACCCGGTCTACGGCGGCTTCGTGGACCTGAAGTCCGAGGACCCGGAGTCGGACACCAAGCTGGAGCCGGTCGAGCTGCCCGAGCTCAACAACGGGCCGCACTTCTTCTACGGACTGCAGTGGTGGTTCTTCGGAGTGCTGGCGATCTTCGGCTTCTTCTACCTGCTCTACGACGAGTGGCGGAACGGCCCGCGCGGCGAGCGCTTGGTCAGGGTCCAGAAGAAGCCGCGGCCCAAGTCGAAGGCCCGGCTGCAGGCCGAGGCGGCCAAGCGGCAGATCGAGGCCGAGAAGGCGGCTCAGAGAGCGCGCAGCGTGCCGCCGTCGACGGGGATCATCGACCCGGACACGTACGACGCCGCGGGCGAGAGCAAGAAGGCCGCCACCCGGCCGAACTCCTCCGGCTCGCCGTAGCGGCCCACCGGCTCCGGCGGCGGCGACCCGAGCTCGGCGAGCCGCTCGGTCCGGATCGCACCCGGGAGCAGCCCGTTCACTCGCACCCCGCGTGGCGCCAGCTCGTCGGCCAGGCTCTTCGCGACCATCGCGAGTCCGGGTCGCAACCCGTTTGAGATCGCCAGGTCCGGCAACGGTGAGCGGACGCTCGTCGAGAGGACGAAGGCGATCGAGCCGCCCTCGCCGAGCTCGGCTGCGACGTGGCGCGCCACTCGCACCGCGCCCAGGAACACCGCCTCGAAGGATGCCGTCCACTGCTCGTCGGTCACCTCGGTCACCGTGCCCGTGGGCGGGCCGCCGACGCTGATCAGGGCGCCGTCGAGGCGCCCCCAGGCCCCCTTCGCGGCGGCGATCAAGCGGCCCGGTGTGGCCGGGTCCGCGTTGTCCGCGACCACGGTGACCACCCGCTCGCCCAGCTCCGCTGCCGCCGCGTCGAGCGTGTCCCTGGTGCGGCCGGACAGGACCACCCGGGCGCCCTCGGCGACCAGCACGTCGGCGGTGGCTCGGCCCAGGCCACGAGCGCCACCGGTGACGATGTAGACGCGGTCGGCGAGCTGGAGGTCCATCAGGCCGGGACGTCGTCGATGAACTGGGTGCGGTAGAGGTCGGCGTAGAGGCCGCCGGCGTGCAGCAGCTGGGTGTGGGTGCCGGACTGGACGATCCGCCCGCCGTCGACGACGAGGATCTGGTCGGCGTTGCGCACCGTCGAGAGCCGGTGCGCGATGACCAGCGACGTCCGGCCCTCGAGAGCGGCGTCGAGCGCGTGCTGGACCGCAGCCTCGGACTCGGAGTCGAGGTGCGCGGTCGCCTCGTCGAGGACGACCACCGCCGGCGCCTTGAGCAGCAGCCTGGCGATGGCCAGCCGCTGTCGCTCGCCGCCGGAGAGACGGTAACCACGGTCGCCGACCACCGTGTCGAGGCCGTCGGGGAGTCCCCGGATCAGGGTGGCGATCTGCGCGGCTTCGAGAGCGGCCCAGACCTCGCGGTCGCCGGCGTCGGGCTTGGCGTAGAGCAGGTTGGCCCGGATCGTGTCGTGGAACATGTGCGCGTCCTGGGTGACGTAGCCGACGACGTCCTCCAGCGACTGCAGGGTGACGTCGCGGACGTCGTGCGCGCCGACCCGCACGGCACCGGAGTCGACGTCGTAGAGCCGGGCGACCAGGTGCGTGATGGTCGTCTTGCCGGCACCGGACGGACCTACGAGGGCGACCATCTGGCCGGGCTCGGCGATGAACGAGACGTCGTGGAGGACCTGGACGTGGTCGCGGGACTCCACGCGGGCGACCGCCTCGAGCGAGGCGAGCGAGACCTCGTCGGCGCGCGGATAGGTGAAAGCGACGTGGTCGAACTCCAACCTCGACGCGTCGCGAGGCAGCGCCACGGCGTCCGGCTTCTCCTGGATCAGCGACGGCAGGTCGAGCACCTCGAAGACCCTGTCGAAGCTGACCAGCGCGGTCATCACGTCGATCCGCACGTTGGACAGCGACTGGAGCGGACCCAGGAGACGGACCAGCAGCGTGCCCAGAGCGATCAGGGTGCCGACCGACAGGTCACCCTGGATGGCGAGATAGCCGCCGACGCCGTAGACGAGCGCGGTCGCCAGCGACGGGAGCACGGTCATCGCCGCGAAGAACACGCGGGTGAGCAGGGCGATGCGGACGCCGAGGTCGCGCACCCGCGCCGCCTTCACCGCGAACTGGGCGTCCTCGGTCTCCCGGTGGCCGAACAGCTTCAGCAGCATGGCGCCACCGACGTTGAAGCGCTCGGTCATCATGTTGCCGAGGTCGGCGTTGCCGTCCATCTGGTCGCGGGTCAGGCCTGCGAGACGGTTCCCCACCCAGCGCGAGGTGACGACCAGGATCGGTGGCAGCAGCAGGCACAGCACGGTGACCTGCCAGCTCAGCGCCAGCATGGTCACACCCACCACGACGACCGAGATGATGTTGGCGACAGTGCCGGACAGGGTTGACGTGAACGCGCGCTGGGCGCCGATCACGTCGTTGTTGAGCCGCGAGACCAGGGCGCCGGTCTGGGTGCGCGTGAAGAACGCGAGCGACTGGCGCTGGACGTGGCCGAAGACCCGGGTGCGCAGGTCGAAGATCAGGCCCTCGCCGATGCGCGACGACAGGTAGCCGCCCACCAGACCCAGGCCGGCGTCGGCGACCGCGACGACCGCGATGGCGATCGCGAGACCGATCACCAGACCGGTGTCGTCGCCCAGGATGCCGTGGTCGACCAGCCGCTGCATGAGCAGCGGTGGCACCACGACCAGTCCGGCATCGAGGACCGTCACGGCCAGGAACGCGATGATGGGACGCCGCTGCGGGCGCGCGAACCCGAGCACCCGCCGCAGGGTCTCCCGCTCGATGGGGGTGTTCACGACGTCGCGGTCGGAGCGGAGGTGCCGCCAGGGCGGCCCCATCATCGACATTTCGCCACTCCTATTCCTGGGGGCTGCCCTGCGTAAGTGCGGCGAGCTCGCGGAACCGGCGCACCTGCGCCTCCCGCTCGAGCCGCCGCTGCGTCTCGAGGTCCTGCTCGCTCGCGGACTGCAACAGCTCCTTGGTCCCCGCCACCGCGCCCGCGACGTTGGCGGTGAGCGCCTGGGCGAGGTCTGCCACCGTCAGCTCCAGCCGGTCGGCGGGCACGGCGGTCAGCGCCAGGCCGATGGCCACGGCCTCCTCGGCCCCGACCATCCGGGTCGTGGCGCAGATCTCCAGCGCACGCTGGTAGCCCACCGCCTCGACCAGCGGCTTTGTTCCCGTCAGGTCGGGCACCAGCCCCAGCGCCGGCTCCTTCATGGAGAACTGGGCGTCCTCGGAGACCACCCGCAGGTCGCAGCTCAGCGCGAGCTGGAACCCCGCCCCGATGGCGTAGCCCTGGACCGCCGCGATGCTGATGAACCGCGGGTCGCGCAGCCAGGTGAACCCCTGCTGGTAGCCGTCGATGGCCTTGCTGATCGCCTCGTCGTCCAGCTGCAGCAGCTGCGCGACGTCTCCGGTAGCCGGGTCGAGCATCGCCCGGTCGAGCCCGGCGCTGAAGCTCTGCCCGGCTCCCCTGACCACCACGATCCTGATGGTCTCGGGCAGCTGCTCCCCGATCGCCGCCAGCCCGGCCCACATGGCGGGCGTCTGCGCGTTGCGCACCTCCGGACGGCTCAGCGTCACCGTCGCCACCGCGTCGGCGATGTCCAGGTGCAGGCCCGCGGCGGTGATCTCGTCGGCACTCAGGGTCATGCGTTGAGCGTAGGTGGTCACACCGACGACGAGGGCATCACGCCAGCGCGACCAGGTCGGCGTAGTCGTCGTTCCACAGGTCCTCGTCGCCGTCGGGCAGCAGCAGCACCCGGTCGGGCTCCAGGGCGCGTACGGCGCCCTCGTCGTGGGTGACCAGGATGATCGCGCCCTCGTAGCTGCGGATGGCGGCGAGCACCTCCTCGCGCGAGGCGGGGTCGAGGTTGTTGGTGGGCTCGTCGAGGAGCAGCACGTTGGCGCTGGAGACGACGAGCGCGGCGAGGGCCAGCCGGGTCTTCTCGCCACCGGAGAGCACCTTGGCCGGCTTGTGGGCGTCGTCGCCGGAGAAGAGGAACGAGCCGAGCACGCTGCGCGTCTCGCTGTCGGTCAGCTGGGGCGCCGCGCTCTGCATGTTCTCCAGCACCGTGCGGGAGGTGTCGAGGGTCTCGTGCTCCTGGGCGTAGTAGCCGATCTTCAGACCGTGACCCGCCACCACCTCACCGGTGTCCGGAGTGTCCACCCCCGCGAGGATCCGGAGCATGGTGGTCTTCCCGGCACCGTTCAGGCCGAGGATGACCACCCGGCTCCCCTTGTCGATGGCCAGGTCGACGTCGGTGAAGACCTCGAGCGAGCCGTAGGACTTCGACAGCTCGCTCGCGGTGAGCGGCGTCCGCCCGCACGGAGCGGGCGCCGGGAACTTGATCCGGGCGACCTTGTCGCTCTGCCGCTCGCCCTCGAGGCCGGCCATCATCTTCTCGGCGCGCTTGAGCATCGACTGGGCCGCCTGCGCCTTGGTGGCCTTGGCACGCATCCGGTTCGCCTGGTCGGTGAGCGTCTTGGCCTTGTTCTCGGTGTTCGCGCGCTCCCGCCTGCGGCGCCGCTCGTCGGTCTCACGCTGGAGCAGGTACGCCGTCCAGCCCAGGTTGTAGACGTCGACCTCGGCGCGGTTGGCGTCCAGGTGCAGCACCCGCGTGACGGTGGCCTCCAGCAGCGCCGTGTCGTGCGAGATCACCACCAGGCCCCCGCGGAAGGCGGTCAGGAACTGGCGCAGCCACACGATCGAGTCGGCGTCGAGATGGTTGGTCGGCTCGTCCAGCAGCAGCGTCTCGGCGCCGGAGAACAGGATCCGCGCCAGCTCCACCCGACGGCGCTGGCCGCCGGAGAGGGTCCGCAGCGGCTGCACCATCAGCCGCTCCTCGATCCCGAGGGACGACGTGATCTGGGCGGCCTCGGCCTCGGCGGCGTACCCGCCCCCGGCGTGCAGCTCTGCGTCGGCGGCCGAGTAGCGCTTCATCCCCCGGTCACGGACCTCCGGGTCGGACGAGGCCATCTCCTGCTCGGCCGAGCGCAGCCGGCGTACGACGTCGCCGAGGCCGCGCGCGGAGAGGATCCGCTCGCGGACGGGCATGTCGAGGTCGCCGGTGCGGGGATCCTGCGGCAGGTACCCCACCGTCCCGGTCGTCTCGACCCGGCCGGTGGCCGGCAGCCCCTCGCCCGCGAGGATCTTGGTCAGCGTGGTCTTACCGGCGCCGTTGCGCCCGACCAACCCGACCTTGTCACCCGCCCCGACGCGGAAGCTGACGTCTGCCATCAGGAGCCTCGCCCCAGCGCGAACTTCCAGCTGGTGAGCGGTGATCATGGCTTGATCAAGGGTACGGGTCCACGGTCCGCAGCCAGCCATCGGCGGGTGGCAGGGCATTAGGGTGTGCCCGTGCGTTTCAACCCGAGGGCCGACATCAGTGGTGGTCGGGTCACCGACGTCCGGGGCGGCGGCGGTGGCGGTGGGCTGGGCAACATCCCGATCGGCGGCATCACCGGCGGCGGCATCGGCACCACCATCGTGGTGATCGTCATCTACGTCATCACGCAGCTGGCCAGTGGCGGGAGCGGAGCCGGGTCCGGCGGCCCGGCCCAGACGACCGACCGCTACGCCCAGTGCAAGACCGGCGCGGACGCCAACAAGAGCGAGGACTGCGCCCGCCAGGCGGTCGAGCTGTCACTCGAGAGCTACTGGGCCAAGGTGCTCCCCGAGCAGACCGGGAAGCAGCTCCAGCCGACTCAGATCGAGACGTTCACCGGCGCCACCTCGACCGGGTGCGGCGACGCCAGCAAGGACGTCGGGCCGTTCTACTGCCCGACCGACCAGACCATCTACCTCGACACCACCTTCTTCCAGGACGTCCTCGAGGGACAGCTCGGCGGCAAGGGCGGGGACTTCGTCGAGCCGTACGTCATCGCCCACGAGTTCGGCCACCACATCCAGAACCTGCTCGGCACCATGAGCCGGGTCCGCACCCAGACCGGCGCGACCAGCGACTCGGTGCGGCTCGAGCTCCAGGCGGACTGCTACGCCGGCATGTGGACCAAGGGCGCGACCGGCACCACCGACCAGAACGGTGTCCAGATCTTCGAGTCGATCAACGAGGGCGACATCACCGAGGCGCTCGACGCCGCCAAGTCGGTCGGCGACGACCGCATCCAGAAGCAGGGCGGCGGCGACGTCAACAAGGAGCAGTGGACGCACGGCTCGTCGGAGGAGCGGATGCGCTGGTTCACCACCGGCTACAACGCCACGAACATCAAGCAGTGCGACACGTTCTCGACGAACAACCTCTGAGCCCAGCACCCTCGCTAAGGCCCGACGAGCTCCTCGATCTGCGGGAACTGCCGCTGCAGCGACCGGAGGTACGGCGCCACGGCCGGGTGCCGGTACTTCCCGGCCAGCGCGCCCTCACCGCCCGCGACCCGGGCCAGCGCCCACTCCGCGCGGCTGAGCGCGGTCAGCACTGCCGTGACGCGAGCACCCTGCGCGGCCTGCTCGCGCGTGGCCACTCCCTCGGGGAGACCCATCAGGTAGGCGTCGAGCAGCGGCTCGAACTCCTCCCGCGCACCCAGCATGAAGAGCCCGAGATCGGCTCCGACCGGTCCACGGCCCAGGCTGCCCCAGTCGATCGCGAGCACGTCGTCCCCGTCACGGCCGGGCAGGTTCCCGGGCGTCGGGTCGCCGTGCTGGGCGACCTGCGGCAGCGCGTCGAGGTCGTCGAGCAAAGCCGCGCGGCGCCCCCAGAGATGGTCCGCGACGTCCGCGACGGTGGTCCGGGCCAGCGTCGGCCAGCCGCCACGGCGCTCGACCCGCGTCATCCGGTCGCGGAGCTGCGCGCTCGCCAGCCAGGCGTGGTCACCGAGCTCTGCGCCGGCGAACCGACCCAGTGAGATCGCGCAGAACAGCCCACTGTTGGCGGCGTCCTCGACCCAGTCCTGGACCAGGGTGATGCCGTCGGCATCCTCCTCGACCGAGGTCAGTCGCGGCGCCCGCAGCCCCGCCGTCGAGTCGAGGCCGATCTGCGCGGTGACGATGTCCGCGGCGCGCCGCCAGTAGGCGAAGTGCCGCGGGTCGCTGAGCTCGGCCGGATCCTTGTCGGACGGCGTCCCCAGCCGCTTCACGACGACGGGCCGACCGCCGAGGACGGTCCGCCACACACCCACCGTGGACGTCCCGGTCCCGCCGGGCAGCGGGTGCCACCCCGGGTCGGGTTGCCACATGGCGGGCACGCTAGCCGATGTCGCGGCTCCGGAAGCGCCACCACGCGGCAACCAGGCAGCCGGCCGCGATCGCGGTCATGGCCAGGGACGGCGCGACCTGGAAGGACTCGACGGGCATCGCCGGGACGTGCTCGAAGGGCGACAGGCCCGTCACCCACCCCGGGAGGTCGAGAAGGGAGCCGATCTGGCCGAGGACGAGGAACAGGCCGAGCAGTCCCCAGGCGAGCACCGCCCAGCGAGTGCGCACGGCGTACAGCAGGGCAGCCAGCCCGAGGACCAGCCACACCGCCGGCAGCTGCCCGAGCCCGGCCTCCACCAGGCCGCCGACATCGCGGCCCAGGCCGATGCCGGTCGCGAGCCCCGTCAGGGCCAGCAGCCACGCGACCCCCAAGAGGGCGACGAGGAACGCCGCCAGGATGGCGCGGCTCCGGGAGGTGGCGGTGGCCAGCACCTGCTCGGTGCGGCCGTCCTGCTCGTCGGCGCTCCCCCGCGTCAGCACGGTGATCCCGAAGCAGGTGATCACGACCGCCGAGATGGACAGGACCGCCGCCAGCAGCGCGTCCTCCAGCGTGCCGGTGCCGCCGATGCTCTCGATCAGGCGGCGGCCGGCCTCGGTGTCGAGCAGGTCGCCCACGCCCGGAGCGATCGCGCCCATGACCGTGCCCAGTGCCAGGACGCCCACCGACCAGCCGAGGAGAGCCGGCCGCTGCACCCGCCAGGTCAGGGCGAGCACGTCGGCCAGCCGCCGCGAGCCGTGGGCCGGGCCCGGGCGGGCCGGGAAGAGCCCGGAGCCGAGGTCGCGCCGCGCTCGCAGCAGCTGGGCTCCGGCCGCGAGCGCGGCCGCGAGGGCGACGTAGAGGGCCAGGAGCCACCACCGGGGCTCGGACCAGG
>JAWWPK010000202.1:0-2706 GCA_033854925.1 Nocardioidaceae bacterium
TGGTCGGCCGAGCGAGACAAGCCCGTGACAGTGGCCTGGGAAGGCGGGTCGGTGACGATGCCCGCGACGTCGACCGTCGAGGACGTGGCGGTCGAGGTCCCGGCCGCGGCGCGGCGGGTCGACGTGGTCAACAACGTCGGCTCGATCGTCGTGACCTCCGGCTACGGCGCTGACCGGGGCTACCAGGACGTGGACCGAGGGCAGTACGACGAGGCGCAGGAGGTCTTCGCCCTCTGCGGGTGCGCGGTCGCCTTCCGCACCGAGGCGGGCCGTGAGGTCAACTGGTTCGACGATCATTTCTTCCTCTACTACGAGGACACCGACCTCTCGTGGCGCTTGCGCGCCGCCGGCTGGCAGATCCGCTATGAGCCGAAGGCGGTCGTACGCCACATTCACTCGGCGACCTCGGTCGAGTGGTCACCGACCTTCGTCTTCCACAGCACCCGTAACCGGCTGCTGATGCTGACCAAGGACGCATCGGCGGCGCGCGTCCGCCGCGAGTGGCTGGGCTTCCTACGGGAGACGGTCAACCTGCTCCGCTTCGTCATCGGCGCCGTACGTCGCGGCCGGCGGCCACCGCTGCAGCGGCTGCGCATGCAACTGCGTGTGATGGCATCGCTGCTGCGCCTGACACCGGCAGCACTGCGCGCGCGCCGACGGATCGCACGATCCGCGCAGGTGCCGCGGATCGAGCTCGAGAGCTGGCTGGTGACACCGCGATGAGAGCGGCCATCTACAACCGCTTCTGGCACAGCCAGGGCGGCGGCGAGCGGCACTCCGGGATGATCGGCCAGGTGCTTTCGCACGACGGCGTCAAGGTCGACCTCATCGGTCACACCGAGTTCGACCGTGACGAGCTCGGCGAGCACCTCGGGCTGGACCTGTCGAAGGTCAACCTGCGGATCGTCCCGGACCGGGGAGACCTGGCGATGGGGACGCTGTCCGGCGACTACGACCTGTGGGTCAACGGGTCGTACATGAGCCGGATCGCGCCGCAGTCGGCCAAGGCTGCCTACCTCTGCTACTTCCCGACGCCCTCGGACGCCAACCTGCCGCGCTGGAAGCGCACGCTGGCGAGCAAGGTGGGGCACCTCATCGCCGCGCAAACCGGCGGGCTCGAGCACGGCGTCGGCTGGTACCCACCCGAGTTCGGTCGCCGTCGGCGGTGGAACTGGGCCTCCGGCGACGCGGTGTTGACCATGACGCCCTCCGACCGCGAGCGCACTGTCCGGCTCCTCCTCGGGGGGCCCGGCCTGCCGGAGCCCACCGAGGTGACCGTGGTCGCGGAGGACGGCACCGTGCTGCTCCAGACCACGGTGACCGCGAAGTTCACGCCGCATCGCTTCACCGTGCCCCCCACTCCTCGTGGAGCAGAGCTGCGGTTCCTGTCGAAGACGTTCAACCCGCCCAACGACAAGCGCGAGCTCGCGTTCGCCGTCTCCGGCATGCACCTCGAAGGCGGTCGCTACGGCCCGCGTCAGCGCATCGCCTACTACAACCCCTGGCTCGTGCAGGCCCACCGCGACCTGTCCTTCCTCGACTCCTACAACGTGGTCATGGCCAACAGCGAGTTCACGCGCACCTGGATCTCGCGCCTGTGGGAGCGGGACGCCGATGTCCTCTTCCCACCCATCCAGGTGCAGCGCATGCACCCTGAGCCGGTTCGCGAGAAGGCCGTGCTGACCGTCGGGCGGTTCTTCGCACCGGGGCTCGGCCACGCGAAGCGGCAGAAGGAGATGGTGGAGTTCTTCGCTGCGGCCTCGCGCGCAGGGCGACTGCCCGGTTGGAAGATGTACGTCGTCGGCGGCATGGAGGACTCCCAGCGCGGCTACGTCGAGACCGTCCGGGCGGCCGGAGCGGGATGCCCGGTGGAGGTCATCACCAACGCGCCGCGCAGCCGCGTCGAGGACCTGTTGTCCACCTCGTCGGTGTTCTGGTCCGCGACCGGATACGGCGAGGACGAGGACAAGAGCCCGTGGTCCAGCGAGCACTTCGGCATGACGACCGTCGAGGCGATGGCCGGCGGCTGCGTGCCGATCGTCATCGACCGCGCCGGGCAGAAGGAGATCGTGCGGGAGGGCACCGACGGCTTCCGGTGGTCGACGCCGGCTCAGCTCATCGAGCGCACCGTCGAGGTCGCCGGCGACGAGACGCTTCGGGCCCGGTTGTCGGCGTCGTCGATCGAGCGGGCTCAGGCGTTCAGCGAGGACGCGTTCGCGGAGCGCTGGCACGGCATCGCCCGTAAGCACAACCTGCTGGGATGAGGATCCGCGCGGTCGTCGTCAACTACAACGGCGGCGACGACATCCTCGACTGCCTGCGCGCACTGCTCGCGAGCCAAGCGCTGACCCGCGACCTCGACGTGGTCGTGGTCGACAACGGCTCGGTAGACGGCAGTGCGGAGCGCATCGAGGCAGAGCTGCCGCAGGTGCGGCTGGTTCGCTCGCCGGGCAACCTTGGCTACTCCGCCATCAACCAGGTCGTCGAGGACCTGACCGGCGTCGACCTGGTCGCGATCGTCAACCCTGACGCCGTCGTCGCCCCGGACTGCCTGGCGGTGCTGGCCGCCGCACTGGCGGAGGACGCCGGGCTGGGCGCGGCGTGCCCCCTGATCACTTTGTCCGGTGACTACCGCGAGATTCGGGTGGAGCTGGAAGGCCCGGCGGGTGGCTCAATCGATCTGCTCGACGTCGAGGGTGCCGACCG
>JAWWPK010000203.1:0-14896 GCA_033854925.1 Nocardioidaceae bacterium
AGTCCGCGACCGGGAACGCGACCGTGTTGACGAACCCTTGCTCGGTGAACCACGACGTGAACCGGCTCTCGTGGCGCACGATCGAATCGCGGTACGACGCGATCATCGGCATCTCGTGCCAGTACTCGCGCCACGCATCGGAGGTGAACATCCGCCTTCGCACGGCGGTCCAGTGCGACTGGATGTGACTCTCCATCGGCAGGGTGCGGTCGAATGCGTGCTCGTCGGTGTCGCCGTGCTCGGTCACGCCCCAGAAGTCGACGTCGGCGCGGGCGTCCATCCGCGCGAAGAGGTCGTCGAAACCGCCGACCGGACCGAAGACCGTGCAGTTCATCAGGACGATCTCGTCGTACGCCGCAAGCCGCTCGGCGCCGAGAACCTCCATCGCCTCCTTGAAGGCCCACACGTCGAAGCCGATGTTCTCGCGCTGCCACACCTGGTCAGCGGCGCCCTCGAGGCGGGCCACGCCGGTCTCGTCGAGCGCGTTGTTGGAGACCACGAACACGTGCTCCGCGTGGGGCCGGAGGTGCTCCAGGGTGTGGAGCACGTAGTCGTCCACCTGACCCTGCGGGTCGTAGAACAGGTAGAAGACGGCGCGACGCACTGGCGTTGACCTCGATGCTGGGAAGGGAGCGGACTATACCGAGCGTTTCCGTCTGGACAGGCGGCGCACCGCCCGGCGTGCGAACCCGGGACGCGGCCCGGCACGGGGCACGTCGCCGGTGCGGCCGCTGCGCGCCATGGCCTCTTCCACCTGGGTGCCGAGCACCGCGATGTCCTCCTGCAGCTCGGTGACCAGCTCGCGCATCAGCAGCATCTCGCCGCGGACCCGGCGCAGCTCGATCCGCTGCTCGGTCGTCACCGCGTCGAGGTGGTCCTGGTGGGCGCGGCCCCAGCGGTCGGCGATCGCGGAGAGCTGGTCGCCGAGGGCCAGCAGCAGGCCCAGCCCGCCACTGCCCGGCTCCTTGCCGCTCAGGTCCCGGCGCAGCACGCGGTCACGCACCGCCAGCTCCCCGGCGCGCCGCTCGGCCTCGTCGGTCGGGGCCCCGGGATGCCACGCGGCGAGCGGCAGCTCGGGCAGGAAACCCACGGGGCCGTGCGCGACCAACCGGAGCAGGAACTCCCAGTCCTCGAGCGCCGGCAGCTCCTCGTCGTAGCGGCCCACCGCCTCGGCCGCTGCCCGCCGGAACAGCAGCGACGCAGGCGGGACGTAGTTGTGCATCAGCAGCGAGGTCAGCGACACCACCGGCTCGTGACCCGCCAGCACCTCGCGACTGGCGGCTCCGTCGGCTGTGGCGGCTGTGGCGGCGTGCACGACCTCGGCCCGGGTGGCTACGGCCACATGGTCGGGGTGGGTGTCCAGGAAAGCCACCGTCTGCGCCAGGAACGTCGGCTCCCACGACCCGTCGTCGTCGTGCAGCACGACCAGGTCGGCCTCGATCGCGGCCAGCGCGGCGTTGGCGAGAGCACCTCGACCGGCACCCCGCACCAGGGTCATCCGCGGGTCAGCGGCCACCAGCCGCTCCGCATCGGATGCGTCCCCCTCGTCAGCGACGGCCAGCACCACCTCGACGTCCGGGTAGGTCTGGTCGCGCACGCTGCGGAGCGCGCGTTCGACCAGGGCATGGTCTCCGGCGGTGCGCACCACTGCCGCGACTGTGACGCCCATGGGGCGATCCTAGGAGTCAGGCCTGAACTGACTCACGCGACGGCGGTCAGACGACGGCGAGCACCCCGTGAAGAAGCGCGGCGCAGCTGGCCGAAACCTCCGCCCAGGGCGGTTCCGCGGATGCGGTGCGGGGCAGCCGCCGTTGTTAGGGTGCAGGACGTGCCGGACGTGCTGGAGAGTCTCAAGCCCGTGGGCGCCGACGTCCCCGCCGGACTCGAGAGTGCCTGCGCTCTGCCGGGCGTCCGCGCCTTCACCTCCATGACCGACCCGGAGGTCACGCTCCTCGTCCCCGCCGACGACGAGCGGGAGCCCGAGGTCACGCTCCTGGTGCCCGCGGTCAACGAGCGGATCACCATCGAGGAGTTCGTGGCCTGGTGCCACGAGGGCATGGCGGCCGCCGGCGTCCGAGGCGAGATCCTCATCGTCGACGCCTCCGACGACGCCACGCCGGAGCTGGCCCTCAAGGGCGGCGCCCGGGTGCTGCACACTCCGCGCCGTGGCCTCGGACGCGCCTACATCGACTCCATCCCCTACGTCCGGGGCCAGTACGTCGTCATGGGCGACGCCGACTGCACCTACGACTTCCGCAACCTGGCGCCGTTCGTCGACGCGATGCGCGACGGCACCGAGTACGCCATGGGCTCGCGCTGGAAGGGGTCCATCGAGAAGGGCGCGATGCCGCCCCTGCACCAGTACTTCGGCACGCCGTTCACGACGTGGATCCTCAACCGCCTCTACGGAAGCCACTTCTCCGACATCCACTGCGGCATGCGCGGCATCAGCCGCGACGCCCTGGTCCGGATGGGCCTGGTCTCCCAGTCCTGGGAGTACGCCTCGGAGATGGTGCTGAAGTCGGTCCGGATGGAGCTGGTCACCACCGAGGTGCCGGTCACCTTCCTCAAGGACCAGGAGGGCCGGCTCTCACACCACAAGCGCTCCGGCTGGTTCTCCCCGTTCGCGGCGGCGTGGATCAACCTGCGTGCCATGTTCATCCACGGCGCGGAGTTCTTCCTGTTCAAGCCCGGGATCCTGCTGGCCGTGCTGGGGCTGCTGCTCTCGGTCCCCCTGGCGCTGGGCGACATCAGCATCGGCGAGGTGACGTTCAGCCTGCTGACCATGCTGGTGGGCGTGACCCTGGTGGTGATCGGCCTGCAGAGCATCTACTTCGGCTGTCTGGCCCACGTCTTCCTCGACTACGGCGGAGGCCTGCGCGAGCGATGGCGACGAATCTTCAGGTACACCAAGATGATGGTGATCAGCGGAACGCTCTTCACCATCGGACTGGTGCTCGAGGTCGTCCTCCTGGTGACGTTCGTCCGCCACGACTACGCGCTCCCGGACCCGTCCACCACAGTGCCGCACCTGGGCGTGCTCGGGCTGATGCTGATGATCGTCGGCTTCTCGACGTTCTGCTTCACGCTCCTGCTCCACGCCACCAGCGTCCGCTACGGCCCCGCCAGGGACAGTGACTGACGCCGACGGACGGTCCAGCTCCTTCGGCGAGAGCGGCGATGTCACCGTCGTGGACCGCTTCGGCGTGTGGCTGTCCAAGAGGCAGATCAACCGGGTCGTGGGCTCGCTGGTGGGCAAGGACGTCGCTGACATCGGGTGCGGCTACGAGGCCGACTTCATGCGGCGGGTCCTCGGCGAGGTCGGCAGCGCCACGCTGGTCGACGTGTCCCTGGCCCCCGACCTGGCCGAGCACCCCAAGGTCCGCGCCATCGAGGGACTCCTGCCCGGAGCAATGGAGCAGATCGAGGACCGCTCGCTCGACATGGTGCTCTGCATGTCGGTCGTCGAGCACCTCTGGGAGCCCGAGCAGACCCTCGCGCACTTCAGCCGGGTGCTGCGCCCCGGCGGCGTGTGCGCGGTCAACGTGCCCTCCTGGCGCGGCAAGCGCGCCCTGGAGTACTCAGCGTTCCGCCTCGGCCTCTCCCCGGCCGAGGAGATGGACGACCACAAGATGTACTACGACCCGAAGGACCTTTGGCCCCTGATGGTGCGGGCGGGCTTCATGCCGCATGCCATCAAGTGCTTCAAGCACAAGTTCGGCCTCAACACCTTCGCGGTCGCCACCGTTGCACAGGAGACACCTTCACCATGACAGACACCTTCACCGAGAGCTTCCTCCGCGAGACCGTGGACCTGGTTCAGAACCTCGACACGGAGCAGATCGAGAAGACGGCCACCGGCATCGCCGCGGTCCGCGAGCGGGGCGGGCGGCTGTTCATCCTCGGCGTCGGCGGCTCCGCGGGTTCGGCCAGCCACGCCGTCAACGACTTCCGCAAGATCTGCGAGGTCGAGTCCTACTCGCCCATCGACAACGTCTCCGAGCTGACCGCCCGGGCCAACGACGAGGGCTGGGAGACCACCTTCGCTGCCTGGCTGCACGGCTCGCGGCTCGACTCGGACGACGCCGTGCTGGTGTTCTCGGTCGGCGGTGGCAACGCCGAGAAGAAGGTCTCGACCAACATCGTGGCCGCTCTCGACCTCGCCAAGGCGCGGGGTGCCTCGATCTTCGGCATCGTCGGCCGCGACGGCGGCCACACGGCGGAGCTCGCCGACGCGGTCGTGATCGTCCCGCCGACGTACGGCGACCACATCACCCCGCACACCGAGGGGCTGTGCTGCGTGATCTGGCACCTGCTGGTCAGCCACCCCGCTCTCGCCCGCGAGGCCACCAAGTGGGAGTCCGTCGTATGACGCGGACCGGCATCCCTGCCGGTTCCAACACCGCACTTCTCCACCGCACTTGCGTGGTCGGCGGCGCCGGGTTCATCGGCGGTCACTTCGTGGCGCGGCTGCTTTCGGACCCGGAGACCGAGCAGGTCACCGTCTACGACAACTTCACGTCCGGCAGCGACTGGCACCTCGAGCGGGTCAAGGACGACCCGCGGCTGACCGTGGTCCGCGCCGACGTCGGCGTCCTGGCCAAGCTGACCGAGACCTTCGCCGGCCACGGTGCGGTCATCCACCTCGCCTCCAACCCTGACATCGCAGCGGCGGTGGCCAACCCAGCCATCGACTTCGACCAGGGCACCCTGCTCACCCACCACGTGGCCGAGGCCGCGCGGATGGCCGGGATCGGGTTGGTCCTCTATGCCAGCGGCAGCGGGGTCTACGGCGACCTCGGCGAGCTCGAGGCTGCCGAGGACCACGGCCCGATGGTGCCGACGTCGACGTACGGCGCCAGCAAGCTCGCCGGCGAGGCGATCCTGGCGGCGTACGCCGCGATGTTCGACTTCACGGCCCGGGCCTTCCGGTTCGGCAACGTGGTCGGCCCGAGCCAGACCCACGGCGTCGGCTTCGACTTCGTGCGTCGGCTGCTCGACGAGCCAACCCGGCTGCGGATCCTCGGCGACGGGCAGCAGAGCAAGTCCTACATCTTCGTCGAGGACGTCATCGAGGCGGTGCTGCTCGCGGGCTCGCAGGCAGAGACGCCGTTCGACGCCTTCAACGTCGCGACCGGCGACTACGTCACCGTCACCGAGATCGCTGAGATCGCGCTGCAGGTGCTCGGGATCGAGCCGGGGGCGACCAGCTTCGACTACACCGGCGGCGCACGCGGCTGGAAGGGCGACGTGCCGGTGGTGCGGATCGCGACCGGCAAGATCCGCGCGCTCGGCTGGGCCAACGAGCGCACCGGCCCGGAGGCGCTGCGCGACTCGATGACGCTGATGGCCGACGAGGCCCGCGCGGGGTTGCTGGGCTCATGACCCGGCGACCTGCGGTCTTCCTCGACCGCGACGGGGTCCTCAACCGGTCCTTCAGCGAAGGCACCACCCCGGTCCCGCCCCGGCGGCGCGAGGACTTCGAGCTGCTCCCGGGCGTGGTCGAGGCGTGCCGGGCGTTCGCCGACGCCGGGCTGGCCCTGGTCGTGGTGACCAACCAGCCGGACCTGGCCCGCGGCGTACTCGAGCCCGCCGAGCTTGGTGCGATGCACGACGCACTGCGCGCGGCGCTGCCGATCGACGACGTCGTGGTCTGCCCGCACGACTCCGGAGACGGCTGCTGGTGCCGGAAGCCGCGGCCCGGGATGATCCTCGACGCCGCGCGCCGGCTCGACCTCGACCTGGACCGCAGCGTCGGCGTGGGCGACCGCTGGCGCGACGTCGACGCGGCCCACCGCGCCGGGATTCACGCCGTGTACGTCGACTGGGGGCTCGGAGAACCGCTCCGGGACTCGCCGGACGCTCGTTTTGGCTCTCTCCTCGCGGCACGGGATCATGTCCTGCAGGTGTGCGGCACGGATCTGGACGAGCGTGAGGCCGCGCACCGCGACGAGACGCCACCGACCCTGGAGATACCCGAGTGAAGATCTACGCCGACGGAGCCGACCTGGAGAGCATCATCGCTCTCGCCGAGGATCCCCGGATCTCGGGCTTCACCACCAACCCGACGCTGATGCGCAAGGCCGGCGTCGAGGACTACCAGGCGTTCGCACACAAGGTGCTCGAGACGGTGACCGATCTCCCCATCTCCTTCGAGGTCTTCGCCGACGAGCCCGCCGAGATGGTCCGCCAGGCCCGGCTGATCTCCTCGTGGGGCAGCAACGTCTACGTCAAGATCCCGGTCACCAACACCAAGACCGTCTCCAGCGAGATCGTGATCCGCGAGCTCTCCGCGGACGGCGTCCACCTCAACGTCACTGCGCTGATGACGACCGCCCAGGTCGAGATGGTCGCGGCCGCCTCGCAGGGCGGCCCCGGTCACGTCGTCTCGGTCTTCGCCGGCCGGATCGCCGACACCGGCCGCGACCCGATCCCGCTGATGGCCGAGGCGCTCGCGGCGCTGGCTCCCCAGCCCGAGCTCGAGCTGCTGTGGGCTAGCCCGCGCGAGGTGCTGAACATCCGTCAGGCCGAGCAGGTGGGCGTGCACATCATCACGGTCACCCCCGACCTGCTCGCGAAGATGAAGTCGTTCGACAAGGATCTCGACCTGTTCTCACTCGAGACCGTGCAGATGTTCCACGACGACGCCCGGGCCGCGGGCTACAAGCTGTGATCACCTCACGAAAGCGCTCGGAGGGAGCGCTGCGCGCGGAGGGCCTCACGCTTCCGCGGGGACCCCGAAAGGCATGAACGACGCCTCGGCGCGACTGAACGCCGACGGGACGGACCCGGACGACTGGGACGACCACTGGGACAAGTACGGCGAGGCCGCCAAGGGCAACCCCGCCAACGACTACCGGCACGCCATGGTGCTCAAGCTCCTCGGCTCGCTGCCCAAGGGCGCGGTCGTGCTCGACGTCGGCTGTGGCCAGGGCCAGTTCGCGGTCGACCTGCAGGAGACCAACCCGCAGGCCGCGGTGTTCGGCGTCGAGTACAGCGCCGAAGGCGTGAAGCGGGCCCGCCAGCTCGCCGAGCGCCACGGCGTCCCCGCGAAGTTCTACGAGCGCAACCTCCTCGAGCCTGTGGTCCGCGACCCCGAGCAGCCGCCGGCGACGCACGCGGTCTGCTCCGAGGTGCTCGAGCACGTGGACGACCCGGTCACGCTGATGCGCAACGCCGCCACCCTTCTCGCGCCCGGCGCGAAGGTCGTGGTGACGGTGCCCGGCGGCCCGCGCTCGGCGTTCGACAGGCACATCGGCCACTGGCGGCACTTCACCGCGCCGCTGCTCCACCAGGTGCTCACCGAGGCGGGCTTCGACGTCGACCGGGTGCTGCGCACCGGCTTCCCGTTCTTCAACCTCTACAAGCTCGCCGTCATCGCGCGCGGC
This sequence comes from Nocardioidaceae bacterium, assembly GCA_033854925.1. Taxonomy (GTDB): domain Bacteria; phylum Actinomycetota; class Actinomycetes; order Propionibacteriales; family Nocardioidaceae; genus Nocardioides. The sequence continues at coordinate 7,389 of JAWWPK010000203.1, forward strand.
GAAAAGCTCGTCGATGACATGGAGCACCGCGCACCCGGCGCGCAGCCGTCCGGCCTGGAGAAGGCGGTCACCAAGTTCTTCAGCCGCACCTTCCCGCACAACCGCGACGACGCGCGACTGGGCTGGCAGCTGGCCGCAGTCGCGCACGTCCCCCTGGTCGGCTAGGGCCTGTCACCGTGCTGATCACCCGGACCCCCCTGCGCATCACCCTAGGTGGCGGCGGCACCGACCTGCCGTCCTACTACGAGCAGCACGGCGGGATGGTGGTCTCGGCTGCGATCAACCAGCACATCTACATCTCGATCAACCGCACGTTCACCGACGACTACTTCCTCAAGTACAGCCAGCTCGAGCGGGTCGACAAGCCGGAGCAGATCCTGCACCCGATCGTCCGCGAGGTGCTGCGCGCCCACGACATCGGTCCCGCCGTCGAGATCGTCTCCACGGCCGACATCCCGTCGGGCACCGGGCTGGGCTCATCGGGGTCGTTCACGGTCGGACTGCTCAAGGCCGTGCATGCGATGCAGCGCAACCACGTCTCCGCGTCCGACCTCGGGCGGGAGGCCTGCGAGATCGAGATCGAGCGGCTCGGCCGCACGGTGGGCAAGCAGGACCAGTACATCGCTGCCTTCGGCGGCATCACCCGTTTCGACTTCAACCCCGACGGCACGGTCGACGTCAAGCCGGCCCGGCTCTCCAGCGACACCACCCACGATCTCGAGCAGCACCTGCTGATGTTCTTCACCGGCTACTCCCGTGCAGCGGACGAGGTCCTCGCCGAGCAGGTGACCAAGTCGCAGGGCGGCGACAGCGCGATGATCGACAACCTCCACTTCGTCAAGGACCTCGGGCTGCGCAGCCTGGCCGCCCTCGAGAGCGACGACGTGCCGGGCTTCGCCGACCTGATGCACGAGCACTGGCTGAACAAGAAGAAGCGGTCGAGCTCGATGTCCAACGAGCGCATCGACCACCTCTACGACGTGGGCCGCAACGCCGGCGCTCGCGGCGGCAAGCTGGTCGGCGCAGGGGCCGGCGGCTTCCTGATGTTCTACGCCGAGGACACCCGGCGCATGCGCGCGGCAATGCGCGAGGAGGGGCTGGCCGAGCTGCGGTTCGGCATCGACCCCGCCGGCAGCACCATGCTCGTCCGCGAGTAGACGAGCTCCAAGTGCCTCGCCCAGGACGTCTTCGTGCGCTTCGCGCACTGATTGCACGCACATCGCGGCGTTGCCGTCGCTCGATGATGGTTTCACAGCGACTTCGCTCCGGCGCCTTGCCCTGCACGCACACTGAGCACGCCAACCGTGCGAAGACGTCCTGGGCGAGGCACTAGTGCAGTGCGTCATCCTCGCCGGGGGACTCGGCACCCGGATGTGGCCGGTCGCGCAGGCCGTGCCCAAGACCATGCTGCCGGTGGCCGGCCGTCCGTTCGCCGACTGGCAGCTGGGCTGGCTGGCCGCCGCGGGCACGACCTCGGTCGTCTACAGCATCGGCTACCTCGGCGAGCAGATCCGTGACCACGTCGGCGACGGCTCCGCATGGGGACTCGAGGTCCGCTACGTCGACGAAGGCCGCGAGCTGCGGGGCACCGGCGGCGCGCTGCGGCTCGCCTGCAACCGAGGCGTGCTCGCCGAGCGGTTCCTGGTGCTCTACGGCGACTCGTGGCTGCAGGTCGACCCCGCGGCGACGTACGCCGCCGCCGAGGCGTCCGGGCTGCCTGCCCTGATGACGGTCTATGAAAACAACGACCAGTTCGACACCAGCAACGTCGAGTACGCCGACGGCCGGGTGGTGCGCTACGAGAAGGGGCTCGACCCGGTGCCGGCGTCGATGCGCTGGATCGACTACGGGCTCTCCGTGTTCACCCGCGACGTGGTTGCCGAGCGGATCCCCGAAGACACCGTCGCCGACCTTGCCACGCTCTGCACCGCACTGGCCGCCGAGGGGGCGCTGGCCGGGCTGTTGGTGCCCGACCGGTTCTATGAGATCGGCTCGCCGGACGGGCTGGCCGAGGTGACCGCGCTCCTCGAGCAGCGGGACCCGTGAGCGAGGCTGTCGGCGGCACGGTGGCCGGCTCTCGCCGCTCCGCCGCCCTGCCGCTCCTGGTCGGTCTGGTCACCCAGGCGGGCACCACCTACCTGGTGCTGGTCATGGCCGGCCGCTCGCTCGGCCCGGTCGGCTTCGCGGCGCTCTCGAGCCTCTACTTCCTGCTCACCAGCGTCGCGACCGGGCTGTTCACGCCGCTCGAGCAGGAGGTCACCCGCCGCCGTGGCGTGGAGCGGGCGGTGCGCACCTGGGACGGCACGCTGACCCGGCGCGCCCTCACCCACGGGCTGACCGCGGCCGCGCTCGCGGTGGCGCTCGCGGTGACGGCGTACCCCCTGACCGTCCGCACCCTCGGCGACCAGGGTTGGCTGGTCGTGTCCCTGTGCCTGGCGCTCCCCGGGTACGCCGCGTGGTTCGCGGTCCGCGGCGAGCTGGCGGGCCAGGGCCAGCTGCGCCGCTACGGCGCGCAGCTCGTCGTCGACGGAGCCAGCCGGCTGGTGGGCGCGGTGGTCCTGGTGCTCGTCGACCAGACGAACACCGCGGCCTTCGGTCTCCTCTTCGGGCTCTCGCCCTGGGTCACGCTCGCGCTCACGCTCCCCGGGTGGAGGCTTCGCCCCGACGACCGGGCTCCGGGCGAACGGCTTCCCCTGACCCGTCCGCTGGCCCTGCTCGTCCTCAGCGCACTCGCAGCCCAGCTGCTGATCAACGCCGGCCCGTTGGTGGTCAACCTGCTGGCCACCGACGCCGAGCGCGACCTGGCCGGCGTCTACCTCGCGGTGCTGGTCGTGGTCCGGATCCCGGTCTTCCTGTTCACCGCGGTCCAGCCCGGCTACCTGCGCGCGTTGTCGGAGCACGCCGGAGCCGGCGAGCGGGCGGCGTTCGCCCACCTGGTGCGCCTGGTGCTGGTCCCGGTGCTCGCGGCGACCGCCGCGCTCAGCGTGGCGGCCACCGCCGTGGCGCCGCCGCTGGTGAGCTGGCTGTTCGACTTCGACCAGGAGCTCGGCCGGCCGACCTGCCTGTTGCTGACGCTGGCCGTCGGCCTCTTCCTCGTCGCGGTCGTCCTCGCGCAGGCGCTGCTCGCGTTGGGACACCATCTCTGGGTGACCTCCGGGTGGTTGCTCGGCCTGGTCGGGCTGGCCATCGGCACCGCCGTGGACAACGACGCCGTGGCCCGTGCCAACACCGGGCTGCTGTGCGGCGCCGGCGTGGCCACGGTGTCGCTGGGGCTGCTGCTCGCGCGCGAGTGGCGTCATTGGGTCGGGGATACTTCAACCCCATGAGCGCGGTGACCCGAGACCCGCCGGGCGCCGCGACCCGGCCGCCCCGGCCGGCGTACGCCGCGACCGACCCGCGCGACCAGGTCTCCCCCGAGCGGTTCACGTTCCTCGTGGTCTCACTCGCCGCCGTCGTCGGGCTGTTCAGCTTCCTCGCCCAGCGAACCAGCTCCCAGTTCTACGCCGACGACTACCTCTACCTCCAGCTCGCCCGCCAAGGCTCGCTGACGCCGTCGTGGCTGGTCGTCGACAACTACGGTCACTTCGCTCCGCTGACCAGGCTGGCCTACTTCGCGGTGCAGCGCACGGTCGGCCTCGACTACACCGCGGCAGCGGTGCTGCCGGCCGTGCTGACGGCCACCATCTCGCTCACGCTGGCGTGGCTGTTCCGCGAGCTTCTGGGCCGCCGCTACGTCGTCCTCGGTCTGGCGCTTCTCGGCGCCACGTCCGTCCCGGTGCTTCGCACGATGCTCTGGTGGGGCGCCGCCGTGCACGTGCTCGGAGCGGCGGCGATGATGACGCTGTGCGTCGCGGCCTTCGTGGTCCACTGCCGACGCGGCCTCGAGCGCTATCGGCTGCTCAGCCTCGCTGCTCTCGCGGTCGGGCTGTTGGTCCAGGAGCGACCCATGATCACCATCGGCTACCTGGTGCTCATCCGCTACCTGTTCGGCGTCGGGATGCCTGCGATGCGGCCGATCGGCTCGTTCATGCGTCGCGAGCTGTCCCTGTGGACGCCGTACGTCGTGATCGAAGTCGCCTACGTCGTCTATCGCCTCTTCTTCTTCGCCTCCGCACCGCAGCCGGGCAACGCCTCGGACGGGGCCGAGTTCCTGGGACTGAGCCTGGTGCGCGGATGGGCACCCTCACTGGTGGGCTCGCGGGTCCTGCCCTTCGAGCCGATCCTCACTCCGGGCGTGGTGGCTGGGCTCGTCGCGACGGGCGTCCTGGTCCTGGTCCTGGCCCGGCGGCGGTGCGGTTGGTGGCGGGTCATGGCGTTCCTGGTCGCCATCTACGTCGCGAACATCGGGATCGTGGCCGTCGGACGGCTCAGCGTCACGGACCTGCGGGCGCTCGCGACCGACCTTCAGTACTACGTGGACGTCCACGTGGGCACGATGCTGGCGTTCGTGCTCGGCTTCACGCTGCTGCCGGCGCGGAGCCGCCCCGGCGCCCGAAGGCAGGCGACGCGGCTGACTCGGGTCGGGCTACCCGTAGCGGCCCTGGCCCTCGTCGTGTCGACCGCCGCCACGTGGCACGCGATCCTCGACGGCAACAGCCAGACCGTGGCCCACAGCTACATGTATCGAGCGCAGGACGAGCTGCACGCGCGCCAGGGTCCCTACGCTCTGATGCGGACCAAGGTGCCGATCACTGTGGCTCCCTCGTTCATCGACCCCTTCACCGACACCACTGCGGTGTTCAGCCTCGACAACGACGTGGCGGACCGGCTCGACCCGGCGTCCGACCAGCGCCTCGTGGTGCTCTCCAACGGCGACGTGGTGTCGGTGCACCCGAGCACGGCCACCGTCGTCGACGGACCGTCGCCCCGGATCACCGCCGGGCTGGGTTCGCTCGACAACACCCCGGGCGGCGCCTGCCTCTCCGGCGACGCGGGCTCCTTCTACAAGGTCAGCCTGCCCGAGCCGGTGGTCGGGGTCGGGTACTTCTTCGCGATGACGTACTCCACCGGCCAGGAGCAGCGGCTGCTGGCGTCGGTGCGCGGCGAACAGACCACCTACAACTGGAGCGAGACCACGCTCCGTGCCGGCGACGGGGTCACGGTGGTCGACCGGCTCGACGGCACCAGCGCCCGGACGGTCAACCTGGCCTTTCAGGACGCCGTCTCCGACTTCTGTCTCACCCGGGTGTGGGTGGGGCGGCTGGTCGCGACTGTCGACGGCACCTGCCGCACCCTGGACGACTACGCCGAGCCGCTGGGTGAGGCGGTGAAACCTGCTGACGCGTGCGACCAGCGATGGCCGGACGCCGGCTGAGATCTAGGCGTTCCGCTCGAAGACCAGCTCCAGCCCGCGCAGCGTCAGCCACGGCGCGGAGTCGGTGAAGCATCGGCACTCGTCGACGACCAGCGGCGCCAGGTAGCCGGTGGCGATCACCCGCACGTCGTCGGGGTCGGCCCCGAGCTCCTCGATCATCCGGGCGACGATCCCCTCGACCTGCGCGGCGACCCCGAAGACCAACCCGGACTGGAGGGCCTCCACGGTGTTCTTGGCGATCACGGTCCGCGGCCGGGCGGGCTCGACCTTGCGGAGCTGGGCCCCGCGACGGCCCAGGGCCTCGAGCGAGATCTCGATGCCGGGCGCGATCGCACCGCCGACGTACTGCCCGGTGCCGTTGACCACGTCGAAGGTGGTCGCCGTGCCGCCGAAGTCCACGACGATCGACGGGCCGCCGTACTCCGTGACCGCGGCGAGCGCGTTGACGATCCGGTCGGTGCCGACCTCGCGGGGGTTGTCCATCAGCACGGGTATGCCGGTGCGCACGCCGGGCTCGACCACGACCGCGGTGACCTCGGGGAAGTGCCGCGCCAGCATCGCCCGCCACTCGTGCAGGACGGCGGGAACGGTCGCGCAGACCGCGATGCCGTCGACCTCCTCGATCGCGTCGCCCAGCAGGCCGCGCAGCAGCACCGCCCACTCGTCGGCCGACCGGCGGTCGTCGGTGGAGATCCGCCAGTCCGCGCTGACCTCGCCCTGGTCGACCAGCCCGAGAACGGTGTGGCTGTTGCCGATGTCGGCGGCGAGTAGCGGCATGAGTCAGCCCTCGCTCAGGTCGAGGCCGATGTCGAAGACCTTGACCGAGTGGGTCAGGGCCCCGACCGAGATGAAGTCGACGCCGGTCGCGGCGACCTCACGCGCCCGGTCGAAGGTGAGCCCGCCGGAGGCCTCCAGCGTTGCGCGGCCACCGGTGATGCGGACCGCCTCGGCCATCATCTCGGTCGGCATGTTGTCGAGCAGGATCTCCTCGCAGCCGGCGTCCAGAAGCTCACGGAGCTGCTCGAGGTCGGTGACCTCGACCTCGACCCGGAGATCGGGGTAGGCGGCTCGCACCGCCTCGTACGCCGGCACCACACCACCGGCGGCGACAACGTGGTTGTCCTTGACCATGGCCCGGTCGGAGAGGCTCATCCGGTGGTTGAGCCCTCCGCCGCAGCGCACGGCGTACTTCTGCAGCGCGCGCCACCCGGGCAAGGTCTTGCGGGTGTCGAGCACCCGGGCGCTGGTGCCCTCGAGGGCGTCCACCCACGCCGCGGTGGCGGTGGCGACCCCGGAGAGGTGGCAGGCGAAGTTGAGGGCGGTGCGCTCGGCGGTGAGCAGGCCGCGGGTCGGGCCCGCCACCCTCATGACGACGTCCCCGGCGGTGTCCCGGGTGCCGTCCGGCACCCGGTCGCTGACCGTGACGGCGTCGCCCAGGACGGTCTCGAACACCAGGGCCGCGACGCCGAGCCCGGCCACCGTGCCGGACTCGCGGGCCGCGAAGACTCCTCTGCCTCGGGCGTCGACGGCGATGGTGGCAACGCTGGTGACGTCCTCGGTCGGGACGTCCTCCGAGAGCGCCCGGTCGATCGCGGCCTGCACCTCGGCCGGGTCGAGGCCGGCCGCCGCCAGCTCGTCGTGCAGGGTGTTCATGCCTTTCGGGGTCCCCGCGGAAGCGCTCGGTCCTCAGCGCGGAGCGCTCCCTCCGGGCGCTTTCGTGGGGTGATCACAGTCGGTCGGTCGCCGGGCTCGGAGTGAAGACCAGCTCGGTCACGCCGTCATGCATGACGACGTCGAAGTGGCCCGCGAACTGCTCGTCGTCGCGCTCGGGGAAGTCTTCCCGCCAGTGCGAGCCGCGGGTCTCCTCCCGCAGCGCGGCCGCGTCGGCCATCGCCGTGCTGATGGTGACCAGGTTGGTGGTCTCCCACGACTCGAGGTCCACGACCTCGGCGGCCACCCCGGCCAGCTTGTCGAGCTCGGCGGTGGCCTCGGCCAGCCCGGTGGCGCTGCGCAGCACGCCGACCTCGGCCGACATCGTCTCCTGCAGCTCGCGGCGCAGCCCGCCGGCCACCAGCGCGGCGGTGCGCTGGTCCACGGCCGGGTCTGCCCACTCGCGCAGCTCGCCCGGCAGCACCTCGGCGATGCGGCGCGAGAAGACGAGCCCCTCGAGCAGCGAGTTGGAGGCCAGCCGGTT
>JAWWPK010000204.1:0-7218 GCA_033854925.1 Nocardioidaceae bacterium
GGTGTGTTCATCCAGGGCAAGACGACCTTCACCGCCACCAACCTGGACATCGGTTTCGCGACCGGCGTCGACGGTTCGCAGTGGGTCGCGGGAGCCTCCAACGGCTTCACCGTCTTCGGCGGCGCCGGCGGCGGACCCACTGGCTCGCTGACCAACAGCAAGATCGTCGGCAACCGTTACGCGACCGACGACGCGCACAACGACCCGCTGATTCCCGAGGGCGTCGCGCTCGCCATCCTGGCGATCGACTCCCCGAGCTTCACCATCAGCAACGTCACGGTCACCGGCGTGGACTCCGACCAGGGGCTCATCGTCCAGGACTTCGACTCGAACGCCACGTCGAAGACGACGGTCACCTGCAGCTCGTTCAGCCGGACCGCGGGCGGCCACGCCGACCCGATCTACGGTCAGGCAATCACCAACGACGAGACTGACGGCTCGGTGACCCTGGTCGCCGGCTCCAACACGTTCTCCGGTTGGGCTCACAACACCGAGGGGACGATCACCCCGACCGTCGACCCGGCCTGCACCCCGTCGGCGAAGGCCACAGTGACCGCCAAGGCCAAGAAGGACGAGGTCAAGGTCGGCAACAAGATCAAGATCACCGGCGCCGCGTCCCCCGCGCTCGCCGGCGTCTCGCTGAGCCTGCAGGTGAAGAAGGACGGCCAGTTCAAGACCGTGTCGACCGGCACGCTGACCGCGAGCGGTGCCTTCAAGCTCAAGACCAAGGCGAAGAAGGCCTTCCTGCACCACAACGTGAAGCTCCGCGTCGTGGTCGGCACCGGCCCGCTCTACGCCGGTGGGACCAGCAACGTCGTCAAGGTCCACATCATCTGAGCCAGCTCCTCACGGACGGCCCCTCGACGCACCTTGGTCGGGGGGCCGTTCCATGCCTCGGATCAGGGCGCCGGAAAGCTGGACCGGACCGGGTGCCCGCGGAGGGAGCCGGCCAGGTGCGCCCGGGCGCCGACGGTCCGCGTGTCCCAGGATCCGGCGAGATGGCCGCCTGCGACGTCGAGGGACACGACCATGGTCCCGGCGACGCGGTCCCAGGTGGCGCGGCCCGAGACGGGCAGACCGGGCAGCAGCCGTACGCCGGACAGCCGGAACCGGACCACCGGATCGCCGGTGTAGCGCCAGGTGCCGCCGCGCAGGCCGACGCCGTGGGAGGAGTAGTTGTTCCACCAGCGGTCCTGGAGGTCGGCAACGGTCAGCGCCGCCGCGCGGGCCACGGCGCGGGGGCGCGGGTAGGGAGGCAGCGTGCGCGGGAACCGCCCCAGGGCGCGCACCGGAGCGACCCGGCCGGCGCACCGGTCCGGCAGGGACGAGCCGGGCGACACGACGAAGGACCGCACGATCCGGACGGCGCAGTCGTCGGTGTCGCCGACCGCGGTGACGTGGAAGCTGTTCGCGACCGTGACGCGCCGCGCGTTCGGGAACTGCGCAGTGACCAGGCCGCCCTCGGCCGGGGTGGTGATCGAGTCGAGCTCGCCGCTGAGCACCAGGACGGGGACGTCGGAGTAGTGACCGCCGGGCGGGATCGGGGGACCCGCCGGGTTGCCGGCCGGGGCCGAAGGCCACTGGGTGCACCAGTCGAGCTCCTGCCAGTCGGAGTCGGCGTACTCGTGGACCGTGAAGGGCCCGTAGGTGTCCGGGTCGGAGACGGAGCGGGCGTCCAGAGCCGCGGCGTACTGCTGCTGGCGTACTCCGGGCGGGGCGGTCATGTCGTAGAGCTGCGGGTAGTCGTGGCAGGCGACCGCCGCGTCCAGCCCCTCGCTGTAGGCCCTGACCGGCCCGGCGTCGGTGCCGCCGCCGGTCGCCTCGGCGACCAGCCGGAGCAGCGGCCGGCGGTCGCCGGACAGCCCGGACCGCAGCGCGGCGGTCAGCTCGCGGTAGAACGCCGGCGTGTACGTCGCGCCGAAGGCGATCATCGCCAGGCTCGCCCCGTCGACGGCGACCTTCGTTCGCCGGCCGTCCGCGTCGTAAGCCGTCCCACGCCACGCCTTGGCGCGGACCAGGGCGAGCACCTTCTCCAGGGTCGGCAGGAACGGCCGCCCCGCGCCCCGGCACACCGGCGTGCGCTGGCAGACGACGGCGAAGGAGGAGCGCATCGCCGGCCCTTGGGTGGCGTACCACGCGTCCTCGCCGTACGCCGGGTAGGCGCTGTCCAGCACCACGCTGCGGACCTGCTCGGGGTGCCGGCCGACGTAGACCTGGGCGAAGAACGTGCCGTAGGAGTCGCCGTAGACGTCCACCGGGCCCAGCCCCAGCGCGGACACCACCGCGGCCAGGTCGTCGGCCGACAGCGCGGTCGAGTAGTCGTCGGCGCGCGCGCCGAGCGCGGCGCCGCACTCCGCCGCCGCGGGCGCGTAGTCGCCCTTCAGGTCCTGCAGCGCGGGGCAGCTGATCGGCTCCGAGCGGCCGGTGCCGCGCTGGTCGACGAGGAGCAGGTTGCGGCGGTCGAGCAGCGGCCCGTACATCTCGGCGTACGACGCAGCCGTCCCGGTGGTGCTGTAGCCGGGGCCGCCCTCGTGCGGAACCACGGTGCCCAGCGCCGGCTTCGAGCGGTCGCGGGCGGGGACGAACGCGAAGCCGACCGTGACGTTGCCGGCCGCTGGGTTGTCCGGCTCCCACGGCCGTTCGATGCTGCCGCAGCGCGCGTGCGGTAGCACCTTGCAGGGCGTGAGCTCCACGGCCCGCTCGGCCGGACCACCGCTGGTCGAGCCCGTCGAGACCTCCGTAGCAGACGCTGGGGCCAGCCCCGCGCTCATGACCGCGGCGATCACCAGAGCGCCGACCCGAAGCTTCAAAGCTTTTCGGGGTCCCCGCGGAAGCGGTCGGCCTCCGCGCGGAGCGCCCCTTTCGAGCGCTTTCGTGGGGTGTTCACGCCAACAGCCCACCCGAGCGGTACGCGGCACCGATCATCGACACCAGCTGCGCGACCGCGTCCTCCCTGGGCGCGAACGGGCCCGGCCTGAAGTGTGGCGACTCCAGCCCGCGCTGCACCGACTCGCAGGCCGCCCAGTCCTGCCGGTTGGTGATGTCCCAGAACTCCACCGCGCCGGGCGCCCCCGAGGCAGCGGCGGAGGGCAACGTCAGCCAGGAGCACTCCACCCAGGTCCGGCCTGGCGCGAGCGGCACCATCCGGTGGGCCATCACGTAGTCGGGGTGCGCGGAGACGAGCAGGTTCGGCAGCAGGTGCAGGTACTCCACCGCGGTCGGGTTGACCCCCGGCAGTGGCGTCGCCGCGAGCGACCCGTCCAGCGACATGGACGCCATTCCCTCGCGCAGGACCATGCCTCCGCCGATCCAGGCTCCTGGCAGGTCGTAGTTGTCGCCGGAGTCCGGCGGCGTCACCTGGCAGAGCTCCGGGTGGATCAGCGGGCAGTGGTAGCACTCGTGGTAGTTCTCCGCGACCACCTTCCAGTTCGCGGCCACCTCGTAGGAGTGCCGGTCGGCGAGCACCAGCGAGCCGATGTCGTAGGGCGCGAGCAGTCCCGCCAGCTCGCCGACGTACCGCTCGAACGACGGCACCTCTTGCGTCCCGATCGGGTGCACCGCGTGGCCGAACACCCAGCCCTGCCAGACCTGCAGCGGCAGCTCGACGAGGTTGTGCTCCTCGACCGCGAACGACTCGACCTCGCGGAACCCCGGGGCGCCCTTCAGCCGGCCGGACAGGTCGTAGGTCCAGGCGTGGTAGGGGCAGCTGACGGCGCGCTTGGTCGACGTACCGTCCGCGGGCAGCAGCTCGTGCCCGCGATGCCGGCAGGTGTTGGCGAACATCTGCAGCGTGCCCTGTCCGTCGCTGGCGTTGCGCACCACCAGGCACGAGATGTCGCCGACGACCACCGTGCGCTGGGTCAGGCCACCCTCGGCGGGGAAGAGGTCGGTGACCCGGCCGAGGCAGGTCCACGCGCCGGCGTAGAGGTGTCGCCGCTCCCAGGCCAGCACGTCCTCGGACGTGTAGGCCTCGGCCGGCAGCATCTGCACCAGCTCGCGTCCCTCGGGCGGCGCGAGGTCGCTGACGTCGATCACAGGAGGCTCCGCTCTAGGGTGTGCGCCATGGGAGCGCGTGGGTGACCCGCCGGGCCAGGCGGTCGGTGGAGGTACGCCGCGAGGAGATCCTCTCGACGACGGTCGAGCTGCTCGACCGGCTGGGACTGGCCGCGACGCGGGTGGCCGACGTGGCGGTGGCGCTCGACGTCAGCCCGGCGCTGGTCTTCTACCACTTCGGCACGAAGGACGACCTGGTCGCCGAGGCGTTCGCGCACGCCGTGGAGCACGACCTGCACCGGCTCGAGAAGGCAGCGTCCGGCGCGGACCCGGTGGCGAGGCTGCGCCGGGTGCTGCGCCTCTACGGACCCACCGGCCGCGCGACGGGTTGGCGGATCTGGATCGACGCGTGGGCGGTGGCGCAGCGAGACCCCCATCTCCGCAAGGTCCTCAAGCGACTCGATCACCAGTGGCAGGACATCCTGCGCGGCGTGGTCGACGACGGCGTCGCGTCGGGCGTCTTCACCTGCGCCGACCCGGAGGCCACGGTGGCGCGGCTCTCGGCGCTGGTTGACGGCCTGTCCGTCGCGGCGGTGGTGCACCGCAGCGTGACCCGCGAGCAGCTGCGCAGCTGGGTGGCCGCCCAGCTCGCGGTGGAGCTCGGCGTGGACGTGGCGACCTTGGATTGATCGGGGACGCGCCAGCGGACCCGACCGTTGGTGGTTGAGCAGCGCGCGCGGCCGAGCTTGCTCGGACGCGACCGCGCGTGACGAGACCTCCGCACCGAGGGCACCCAACCGCCACATGTCACACCAGCCAGTGCGCTGCGTAGTCGGGCTCGGTGAGCGCCGGCCGGTCCAGCCGGAACGGCGAGATGTCGGTCGTGGTCATCCCCGTGGTGACGAGGTCGGCCAGGACCCGGCCGAACGTCGGCACGAACTTGAAGCCGTGCGCGGCGCCCAAACCCACGACGACGCTCTCGTGCCCCGGGACCGGAGCCATGACGAAGTCGCGGTCCGGAGTGAGCGCGTACTGGCAGCGCACCGACCGCACGGGCGGCCCGACGCCGGGCAGCAGCGCGCGCACGTGCTCGGCGAGCAACGCCTCCATGGGCGGGTCCCGGTCGCTGGTCCGGTCGTCGGGGTCCACGACGGGTCCGCCGCAGTCCTGGGCGGCCTTCAGGGTCGGGTCGCCGTAGGTCGGGAAGCCGTAGAACGACGGGTCGTCCATCCAGATCCACAGCGGGACACCTGCGAACTGGTCGAGGTGGTCGACCGCGAAGTAGGTCACCTGCTCGAGCGTCACCTGGAGGGGCACCTGCAGCCCGAGGTGTCCGACCACGTCGTTGACCCACGCGTCGGCGGTGACCACCACGCCCCGGCAGGTCACCTCTCCGTCGGACGTGGTCACGCGCACGCCGGCCTCCCCCAGATCCTCGAGGCCGAGCACGGGGGAGTGCTCGCGCAGCTCGGCGCCGAGTGACCGGGCCCGGTCGTGCAGCACCGCCGTGGTGCGCCCGGCCGACACGATCGCGGCGTCGGCCTGGAACAGCCCGAGCGTCCCGGCCGGAACGCGCAGCTGCGGCCAGCGCTGCGTCACCTGCTCGGCGTCCAGCGCCTCGTAGGAGATCCCGACCTCGTCCATCGACTGCGTGTAGTCGATCGGCGCGATCGCGGGGTCGGGCGGGAACAGGTCGAGCCCGCCGGTGGTCGTGACCAGGGCCGTGCCGGACTCGCGCTCGAGCCGCGCCCAGTCGGCGTACGCCTCCTGCGTGAGCCGGACGTAGGCGGGCGTGTGATAGCTGTGCCGCAGGATCCGGCTGGTGTCGTGGCTGGCGCCGCGGGCGTGGCCGAGCTCGAACCGCTCCAGGCCGAGCACGACGTGGCCGCGCCGGGCCAGCTCCCACGTAGTGGCGCTGCCGAGCCCGCCCAGCCCGATGACGACGTAGTCGAAGTTCTGCGTCATGCGCGGCGCTCCAGGAGGGGGAGCAGCCAGCGCCGGATGTCGAGGCTGTCGTCCTCCATCGGAGCGAACCAGCCGTGCGTGTAGGCCCGCGACGACATGCCGCGCTGCACCGACTCGCAGATCGCCCAGTCCTGCTGGTTGACCAGGTGCCAGAGCTCGGCGGCGTCGCTCGGGTCGAACGCCGGGTCCGAGACCGCCTCGCGAGCGAACAGCAGCGAGCAGACCACCTCGGTGCGGTCCACGGCCCGCGGGTGCAGCACGAACGCCGCCACGTGGTCGGCGGACGCGGAGAGCATCAGGTTGGGGTAGGCGAGGTCGCCCTTGTGCCGGGTCCGCTCGTGCTCGTCGAGCCCCGGCAGCGGCGCCCGGGCCGTCGTGCCGGTCGTCGTGAACGTCCAGGCGCCCTCGCGGTGCGGGATGCCGTGGTCCCAGTCGAGCTCGGTGCCACCGCCGGCGAACGACGGCACCAGCCGGGACAGCTCCGGGTGCACCGGGCCGCAGTGGTAGCACTCGTTGTAGTTCTCCAGCAGCACCTTGTAGTTGGCCGCCACGTCGTAGCGGAACACCTGACCGGTCACCAGGTCACCGAGGCCGTAGTTGCCGAGCACCCCGTCCGAGTGCGCCACCTGCGTCGCCAGCGGGCGTGCGGACCCGGGGGTGAGGTGGACGAAGACGAACCCCTGCCACGTCTCCACACCGACCGGGTGCAGCGCGAACGCGGCCGGCTCCTCGACCGTCGCGTGCGGGGCCCGCAACAGTGAGCCGTCGAGCGCGTAGGTCCACGAGTGGTACGGGCAGCGCAGCGAGGCCGCGTCCCGGGCCGGCTGGCCGGGGGAGCAGAGCTGGGAGCCGCGGTGCCGGCAGACGTTGTACGCCGCGTGCAGGGTCCCGTCCTCGCCGCTCGTGACGAGCACCGACTCGCCCGCGACATCGACGGCCATGGCCCGCTTCGGCGTCGCCAGGCCGAGGTCGTCGACCCGGCCGATGCAGTACCACTCGCCGTACAGCACCGCGTCCCGCTCGACCGCCCACTGGCCGGCGTCGACGTACATCTCGCGGGGGAGGGCGGCCTGAAGCTGGTCGGTCATGCCACCCTCCTTACTGATCCGTGAGTCAGTAAGGACATGGTGTCACGAGGCCGCACGCGGAGTCGAGGGCCGACCACCGCCGGTCGAGCCAGTCGATACCACCCCAGCCTCGGCACCCGGGCGAGTCCCAGCGTCGGCTGCGGAGATCTCGACAAACTCGATAAGCGGTGAG
>JAWWPK010000205.1:0-2525 GCA_033854925.1 Nocardioidaceae bacterium
CAGGCGTACCGCGAGGGGGTGGTCGTGGTAGAAGGCGATGACGTCACTGGTGGCGGCGAACGGGGAGATGAAGCTCCGTCCGGCTCCGACCGCGACCGCGATGAGGGCCGCGAGAAGGAGAACCAGGCTGACCGCCGCCAGAATGCCCGGGTGTGGACCGTGCGCACCGTCGGCGACTGCGCGTCCACTGCGCGCACCAGCAGGCGCCAACCCGGGGCCGGTGGGTGGGGTCGGTATTCCGGTCATGATGCCTGCCCTTTCGATGAGGAACGTCGCTGTCTAGAACCGTTCTCCTATCGAACTGTTCTGTCAATGATGTAATCTTCCCGAGTGGACACGCAGCCCGAGCACCGGCCAGCACGAACCTCCTTCCTGCTGTCGCAGCTGGGCGCGCTGGCGTCCGCCCGGTTCGCCGAACGCACCGGGACGCTCGGCCTCACCGCGGCTGAAGCCGGAGTGCTGCGCCTCCTCGGCCGGCAGCCCGGACTGAACCAGCGGGTTCTGGCCGACCGGCTGGGAGCGGTGCCGAGTCGCGTCGTCGCGCTCATCGACTCGCTGGAGGAGCGCGGGCTGGTGGCGCGCTCCCGCAGCCGCAGCGACCGCCGGAGCTACGAGCTGCACCTCACCGGGCAGGGGGAAGGAACGCTGCGTCAGCTGCGGCGGATCGCCGAGGAGCACGAGACCGAGCTCCTAGCCCCGCTCACGGAGCCGCAGGCCGCACAGCTGCGGGATCTGCTCGCCCGCCTCGCCGCCGGCAACGACCTCGACCAGGAGGTTCACCAGCACACCGCCCGGACAGAGATCTGATTTGCGCCGGCACAGAGCGCCACGGCGACAGCCACCGATAGACCCGGCGGCCTGCCTAACGCCACGCCCCTCGCCATCGCGAGGACGTGGACACCCGGCGGTCGCCAGGGCCCCCCACCTCGGCCAGAGTGTGGAGTTCATCGCGCTGGCGTCCTCGGACGACCCTCGGCGCGCCGGCCGGCCGGGCCAGCTGAGTGAGGGTCTCGGCCCCGGTGGACTCGTAAGCGAACAGCAGCGCATCTCACTCTGCGGCGACTCTGCGCCCTCCCCGGGTGACCTGCATGTCGACGTCAGGTCAGAAGACGTCCCCGACTGAACCGCCACGTCGACCTGGGGACGATGGCCGAACGACGTGAGCGGGGGTGTCCCCATAGTGGGCCGTTAGGGCGACTTCTCGGTGCGGGAAGCCCCTGCTGATCCCACATCTGCTTTCCCGGTGTCGGGCGACCTTGCCGCAGCATGGTTCACGCCGGATGCCGTCTGGCGCGGATGGCGGTGACCAGCTCCCGGAAGGGGGACCCGCGTGGCGGTTAGCCGTGGTCGCCGTTCACCGCCAGCAGGAAGCACTGGTTGCAGCTGCCCTCGATGACTGTGGCGGAGCGGATGAGCGAGGGTGTCCCGACGACGACGGAGGGCGGCTGCCGTGCGCGCACCGAAGGTGCCGGTGAACTTCTTCGGTATGCCGCTCGGCCTGGCCGGGCTGGGCGAAGTCTGGACCACATTGGCCGACTACCACCACGCGCCTGCGCTGGTCGGCGAGCTGGTGCTGCTGCTGTCGGCGGCGGTCTGGTTGACGCTCATGATCGCTTGGCTGGCTCATGTGCTCCCACGCCGGTCTGAGGTCGAGGCCGCTCTGCTCGATCCGGTCCTGGCACCGTTCGCCTCGCTGGCGTTCATCACGCCGATGCTGCTGGCCGGCCAGGGGTTGTACCCGCACGCGGCGGTTGCCGGCCGGGTCGTGACCGACGCGTTCCTGGTGCTCACAGTGCTGTTGGGCGGCTGGCTGACCGGGCAGTGGATCTACGGTTCGGTCGACCTCGACAGGTTCCATCCCGGGTACTTCCTGCCGACCGTGGCGGGGGGACTGATCGGGTCCGCAGCGGCGGCCCAGGTCGGGCAACGCCTCCTCAGCGAGGTCATGTTCGGGCTGGGCCTGCTGTGCTGGATCATGCTCGGTTCGGTCATTCTCGGCCGCCTGCTGCTACGCCCGATGCTGCCGCCGCCCCTGCAGCCGACGCTGGCGATCGAGGTGGCGCCGGCGGCCGTTGCCAGCCTGGCCTGGTTCGCGCTCGACGGCGGGAGGATCGACGTCGTCGCCGCCTTCCTCGCCGGCTACGGCTTGCTCATGGTCCTTGCGCAACTGCGCTTGCTGCCCGTCTACCTCCGTCTGCCGTTCATGCCGAGCACCTGGTCATTCACCTTCAGCTGGGCCGCGGTCGCGACGGTGGGACTCACCTGGCTGCAGGCCACCCACGTGGCCGGCTACCGGGCCTGGCAGGACGTCCTCACCGCAGCCATCACCCTGCTGATCGGCGGCATCGCCGTCCGCACCCTTGTGGCACTCCGCCGCCGGCAGCTCCTGCCCCCGCCACCCGCAGCTGCTCGTGCCGCCGCCCGACCAGCGGCACCGCCGGCAGCGCCTGCGGCTGCCGCCATTCCAGGACCACCGCGCCCCAGCGAACGGAGAGTGCCGGAATGGCCTTCAGGGCGACGCCCGG
>JAWWPK010000206.1:0-3306 GCA_033854925.1 Nocardioidaceae bacterium
TGATACGCGATGCTCCGGCCGTCGACCGGGCCGTCGACGGGGCCGCCGGCGCGTTCGCAGACCTCATCGGCTCCATGAACGCCGTCGGAAGGGTGTCGTGACCGGCCGGTCCGCAGCTCCCCCCGCACCCACGCCGCCGACGGGGGAGCCGACGCTGCGAGCACTCGCCGCGTCGGGCTTCCTGCCGGCACTCGTGTTCGAGATCGCCAACGGGGCGGTCGCGCCGGTGATACCGCTCTCTGCGCTGGCTCTTCACGGCAGTGCCGGCAAGGCCGCATTCATGCTCGCTCTGCTCGGCCTCGGCCGGGTGGCCGGCGACGTCCCCGCGGCGGCGTTGGCAGATCGCATCGGCGAGCGGCGGTCGATGCTCGCTGCCGCTGGGGTCTCTGTCGCCGGGTTCCTTGCATGCGCGATGGCAACGACGCTCATCGTTCTCGGTCTGGCGCTGCTCGTACTGGGCGCATGCAGCGCCGTCTTCTACCTCGCACGCCAGACGTACCTGATGGAGGTCGCACCCGTCCGACTGCGGGCGCGCGCGATGTCCACTCTCGCCGGGGCACACCGGATCGGCCTGTTCATCGGGCCGTTCCTGGGTGCCGCGGCCATCGGTCTCGCCGGCCTGCGCGGGGCATACTTCGTCGCCATGGGAGCGTCGGCCGCGACCGCACTCCTGCTGATCGGTGTGCCTGAGCTGCCAGGCATGTCGCACGTCTCGGGCGGTGTGCGGCAGATCGTCAGCTCCCGGGTGACCCTTTCCGGCAACCTGCGTCTGTTCGCGACGCTCGGTCTGGCGGTGCTCGCGGTGGGGGCTGTCCGTGCCGGGCGGCAGACCGTCCTGCCGCTCTGGGCCGAGCACATACATGTGGACGCGCAGACCACCAGCATCGTCTTCGGGATCGCCGGGGCTGCCGACATGCTGCTCTTCTACCCGGCGGGCAAGGTCATGGACGAGTTCGGCAGACTCGCCATCGCCCTCCCCGCAATGCTGATCATGGGCGTCTCCATGATGCTGCTGCCGCTGACCTCGACGGTCCTCACTCTCACTGTTGTCGCTGTGGCCATGAGTGTGGGCAACGGAATCGGTTCCGGGATCATGATGACGCTGGGCGCGGACGCTGCGCCCGGGCCAGGGCGGGTCCCGTTCCTGGGGCTATGGCGCCTGGTCGGCGATGCCGGCAATGCAGTCGGCCCCGTGGTCGTGTCCGCCGTCGCCGCCGTCTTCTCGCTGGCTGCGGGTATCGCATCGGTGGGGTTCGTCGGAGTCCTCGCGGCGGCCGGCCTGTTGCGCTGGACTCCCCGCTACACGCCGTACGCGACCAGGGGTCCCGCGCGGAAGGTCAAGCGGATTGACTAGATGGGGTCGGCACCGAGAGCACCGCCTCGGGCTCGCCGCTTTCCACCAGGTCGCAGATCGTCTGCGCAACGTGCTCGGCGGTGTCCGCAACAGCCGTCGCCGCGCGTCGGCCGGATCCGGCCCGGAGGGTGCTGTGGAACTCCGTGGCGGTGAGCGTCGGGTAGACCGTGCTCACCACCACCCCGTCGCCCGCGAGCTCCGCTCGGGCAACCGCCGACAGCATGTTGAGGGCCGACTTCGTGGCTGCGTAAGCCCCCACGCCTTCCCGCACTCCGCGAGATGTGCCCGAGCTGACGTTGATGATGGTGCCGGCCCCTTGCGCGCGCATCGCCGGGAGAACCAGCTGCATCAGTGCCAGGGGCGCGACGACGTTCAGCTCCAGAACCGCCCGGAAGTCGTCGAGGTCGACCTCTTCCAGCCGGACGTGCAAGCCCTGACCGGCATTGTTCACGAGCACGTCAATGCGCCCCTGCTCGGCGAGCACCTCGGCAAGCACGGCTTGTACAGCGGACCTGTCCGTCACGTCGGCTTCGTACGCCCGGGAGCCCGGAAGCTCACTGGCCAGCTGTTCCAGCAGATTGGCGCGACGGCCGATCAGCACGACGCGGGCCCCTCGCGCGTGAGCGGCGCGTGCGGTGGCTGCTCCGATGCCGCTCGAAGCACCCGTCACGACGAAAACGCTGCCTTCACATCTCATAGGCGCAGTCTGTCGCACTGTCGCGGCACGTGGGGGAAAATGCCTTACGCCACTGGCGAATTCGCACGCGCCCGGACATGGATGGCGACGATCGGAGCAGTCAGGTGCTGAGGTTCGCGGTGGTGGGCGGCGGCATCCTCGGCGCGGCTGTCGCACGCCAGCTGTTGCTGACAGACCCCGGCGCGAGCGTCACTCTCTTCGAGAAGGAGGCGGACTTCGCACTGCACCAGACGGGACGCAACAGCGGCGTCGTACATGCCGGCCTCTACTACACGCCAGGGTCCCTCAAGGCGCAGCTCTGCCGTCGCGGTGGGGGGATGCTTCGCGACTTCTGCGCTGAGCACGACATCGCGTACCGCATGTGCGGGAAGGTCCTGGTCGCGCTGGACGAACAAGACCGCGCTCGCCTTGCGGGCATCGCTGACCGTGCGCAGAAGAACGGGGTGCCGGGGGTCCGGCACCTGTCGTCTGGGCAACTACGCGACCTGGAGCCGCACGTGGCGGGGATCGGCGGGCTGCACTCTCCGACAACGGCGATCGTCGACTTCGTTGCAGTCACCCGCCGGCTCGCGGCGGACGCGGAGGCGCGTGGCGCGGTGCTTCGGCGAGGGAGCCGCGTGACGGGTCTGCGCAATCGCGGTAGCGAAGCGATCCTCACGGCGGGCGCGTATGAGGGGGCGTTCGACCAGATCATTGTGTGCGCGGGGCTCCAGGCGGACCGACTCGCGATGGCTGCGGGAGACGGGACGGACCCTCGGGTTGTGCCGTTCCGCGGTGAGTACTACCGCCTCCGCGCGGAGAAACGTGATCTCGTGCGGGGGCTCGTGTATCCGGTCCCGGACCCAAGGTTTCCGTTCCTCGGGGTCCACCTGACACCGCGCGTGGACGGCGAGGTGCTCATCGGCCCCAACGCAGTCCTGGCGCTCTCCCGCGAGGGCTACCGACGCTTTGACGTCTCGGGCCGTGACCTGTGGGACATCGTGCGATACCAGGGGTTCCGTCGCTTCGCGCGGGCGAACTGGCGCACGGGCTTGGCCGAGGTCCGCGGCAGTGTCAGCAAGGCGGCGTTCGCGGCGGCGGCTCGGCGCTACGTTCCGCAACTCATGGACGACGACATGATCCCGGGACCGGCGGGCATCCGCGCCCAGGCCATGGATCGTGCTGGGACGCTGCTCGACGACTTCTGCATCACGACTCAGGGGCGGATCCTCTCGGTTCGCAACGCGCCGTCGCCGGCCGCCACGTCGGCACTGGC
>JAWWPK010000207.1:0-3055 GCA_033854925.1 Nocardioidaceae bacterium
GAACGGGTTGCGGTGGACGTCCCGCACGGTCCAGGTGGCGGCGTCCCGACTGACCAGCGCGATATGGCCGATGCCGCACTTCAGCACGTCGACGTACAGCACGGACGTGGGCAGGTCGACGTAGCCCGCGTCGTAGCTCTCGTCGCACCTGCGGGTGCCGCTGTAGAGCTGGGTCTGCGAACCCCAGGTCCACGTGGCCTGGTCGAAGACCTGCGCCATGACGTGGTGCCGGTCCTCGCTGCCGATGGCCACCATCGCCGACCCCGGCCGCGCGGAGTAGAGGAAGTGGGTCTGGATCCGCTTCGGGTTGGTGCCCCACCGCACCAGCCCCGGGGCGTCGGCCGGCGCGGCCCGGGTGACCGCCCACGGCGCGCCAACGGCGTTTCGGGCCAGGGTGAACTGGGTGGCCCGCTCGCTACCCCCGGCGAGCACCGTGAGCGCGTCGACGTTCTCGAAGTCGCCCTCGGTGCAGCCGGGGTCCTCCGGCAGGGTGGTGTGGGTGCCCGCGCCCGCGAGATCGCGGGTGTGGATGCCGACCACACAGGCACCGCCGGTCTCCTCGGGTCCGATCACCGTCACCGTGCCGGTGTCGTCGACCACGGGCGTCTCCATGCCCTGGTCGTAGTGGTACGACGTCTGCGCCGGTGCCAAGAAGCCGCCGGCCGCCGACCACTCGACGTACTCCCCGTTGGCACCGGCCAGCCAGGCTGCGTAGGTCGCGGACGGGGAGATCGCGGGCGCTCGGTAGGCCTCGCCCGGCAGCCGCCGGTGGCTCCACGTGCGACCGTCCCGGGAGACCAGGGCGATGCTGTGCGCGGGCGCCTGGTCCTCGGCGTACGGCGTGTCGCACTCGACCAGCAGCGCCACACCCGGTCCCGTGGGCGAGGACGAGCGGCCCTCGATCGCGCCACACGTCACCCGGCCGCGGCTCCGGTAGACGGTGCTGGGCGCGTCCCACGACTGGGTGGCCGCGTCGAAGTGCTGCACCCGGACGGTGCGCTCGTCCGGCATGCCCACCGCGACCGACCCGAACACCTCGGCGGTCAGGAACCGGTACGACGCAAGGCCCTGCGCCTGGGCGGGGGAGCCGTCGAGGAGCAACAGCACCGGCGCCACGAGCGCGAGCACGAACACGGCCACCGAGACACGTCGCATGTCCCCGACGATGCCCGCTCCCTGGCCGGAGTCACTCTCCAGCCCGGATCGTTATCCCATCGACACCGGATCACGCAGGCCTGGACCGACTGCCCGGCCACGACTCCTAGGGTGGTCCCATGCCCACCCGTCCCGCGCAGACCGTCGTCGACGCGCTTCCGGACGGCGTGGTGGTTGCGGGTCCGGACGGCCGGGTCACGGTGATCTCGGCGGTGGCGGTCCGGATGCTGGGCCTGGCCGCGGACTGCGTGGGCCGGCCGCTTGACGAGGTGCTCACGCTGCGCGACCAGGAGGACCACGCCTGGGTCAGCCACAACCGCCCCTACGACGGGCTGCCGACCCGCACCGCCGTTCCCGAGCAGTCCTGGCTGCTGTCGAACGGCGAGGAGGTCCTCGTCGCGGCCAAGATCCACCGACCGGCGCTGCACCAGCCGGTCTCCGAGATTGCGGTGACCCTTCGCTCCGGTCGCGGCCGGGCCCGGCTCGACCGGGAGCGGTCGGACCTGGTCGCCACCGTCGCCCACGAGCTCCGCTCGCCGCTGACCGGCGTGAAGGGCTTCGTGCAGGCGCTGCTGAACCGGTGGGACCGACTCAACGACGAGCAGAAGAAGCTGATGCTCACCACCGTCTCGGCCGACTCGGACCGGCTGAGCCGGCTGATCGCCGAGCTCCTCGACGTCGCGCGCATCGACACCGGCCGGCTGCAGCTGCACCCGCGGCCCAGCGACGCCGGCGTGATGACCCGCCGGATCGTGGACTCCGTGTCGGCCGGCACCGCGCGGCCGATCAGCCTGGACGTGGCCGACGACCTCCCCGAGATCCACGCCGACCCGGACAAGTTCACCCAGGTGGTCACCAACCTGGTCGAGAACGCCGTCCGGCACGGCGAGGGCACCGTGCGGGTCACGCTGGTGCCGCTCGGCCCCGGTGAGCTGGGCGACCAGCCCGGCGTCCGGATCACCGTCGACGACGAGGGCGAGGGCATCCCCGCCGAGATGCGGCGCCGGGTGTTCACCAAGTTCTGGAAGGGCGGGAAGCGAGGCGGCTCCGGCCTCGGCCTTTACATCGTCGGTGGCCTCACCAAGGTGCACGGCGGCACCGTCTCGATCGACGACGCCCCCGGAGGCGGTGCCCGCATCTCGGTGGCCTGGCCCTCCGCGCTGCCGGACCTGACCGGACCCGAGACCAGCCCCTGACCGGACGCGGGCTCGATCGATCTGCACACAACCTCGTCCACGGCCGCTAACCCGGTCGCTCACCTACCGGGCCGGTTCCTAGACTCACACTCGTGTCCGGACCGAACACCGACTTCGACCCCGTGGAGGTGGCCGCGTTGAAGCCCGAAGAGGTCGAGGCAGCGCGCGACGCCGCGCTCGCCGCGATCGCGGGGGCGGCCGACCTCGACGCGCTCAAGCAGGTCCGGATCGAGCACACTGGCGACCGGTCGCCGCTGGCGCTGGCCAACCGGGAGATCGGGGCGCTGCCGCCGCAGGGCCGCAAGGAGGCCGGCCAGCGGGTCGGCCAGGCTCGGGGCGCCGTCCAGCAGGCGCTCGCGACCCGGCAGCAGGAGCTCGAGGCGGAGCAGGAGCAGCGGATGCTGGCCGAGGAGACGGTCGACGTGACGCTGCCGACCGACCGGGTCCCCGCGGGCGCCCGGCATCCGCTCACGACCGGCTCGGAGCTGGTCGCGGACATCTTCGTGGCGATGGGGTGGGAGGTCGCCGAGGGTCCGGTGCTCGAGGCGGAGTGGCTCAACTTCGACGCGCTCAACCTCGGCCCCGACCACCCGGCGCGCACCATGCAGGACACGTTCTGGACCGAGCCCGTCACCGACCACCTGGTACTGCGTACGCACACCTCGCCGGTGCAGGCCCGCACCATGCTCAGCCGGACCCCGCCG
>JAWWPK010000208.1:0-2512 GCA_033854925.1 Nocardioidaceae bacterium
GACTCGACACCAGGCGGACTGCCGGGCACGTTGCGCGTGCTGTCGCCCCAGGTCATGGGAGTGCTCGGAGGGATCGGTGGCGCAAACCCGAAGATCCCCATCAATGCCCCACCCTCCGAGGTCACCACCTCGTCGGGAGGGACGGTCGGGATGGTCCCGTTGAGATCTCCGACTGCAAGCGGCCCCTGCACAGACGCGGTGCCGCACGCCAAGGACTCGCCAGGATCGAGGTTGTAGCTGATGCAGAGCTTGGGGCCGGTGCCGGACGAGCGCTGGAAGACCAGCAGCGGCACCTGGCTGGGGTCGGGGCGCCGCATCAACGCGAGCATGTCCGACGTCGAGGACCCGAGGCTCTGCGCGACACCCAGGTTGATCGGCTCCGGGTTGGTCAGCGCGCCGGTTCCGTCTCCGGTGAGCCGCACTACGTACGGCGTACAGGCCACATAGGAGTCGAGCTTCCCGTCGTGCTGCAGCCGATCTCCTGGCGCCGGCGTGGTCACGTCGCCGAGCGTGATGTCCACCGCGAGACTCACACACTCCGGGCCCGCTGAGTACTGCACCATCGAGGCGAACGTCCCGTCGCCGTTGTTCAGCAGCACGCCAACCTTGCCGGGGGCCGGCAGGGCGACCACGATGTCCTTGCCGTGCAGCCCGTCGTGGTCGCCGAGGGCGACCGACTCGGGTGCCACCGGCAACATGATGTCGACGCGGTCGAAGCTCACCGCGTCGGTGGCCGCTACGACTTCGTGCGGAACCGCGACGAGCACGGCTCCCAAGAGCAGCGCAAGCGTCCAGCGAACTGCGACTACGGCACGGTCGATGGCTGAACCTAGCGCAGTCGGTCAGCCAGCTGTCCTCTCCTGCAGGGGCAGTTCGACCAGGACGGTCGTCCCGCGCGCGTGCGCGGAGACCAGCGAGACCTTTCCGCCGTGGTTGCTGGCGATCGACTCGACGATGTTCAGCCCGAGGCCGGAGCCCGGAATGGCGTCGTGCTGGGCCGTGGACGAACGGAAGAACCGGGTGAACAGCCTGGGCTGCTCGGCCTCCGGGATTCCGATGCCGTTGTCACTGACCTCGAGCCGGACGGTCCCGTCCTCGCTGCAGAGCGAGCACCGGACCCACCCGCCGTCCTCGGTGAACTTCACGGCGTTGGTCAGCAGGTTCGACGTCATCCGCTCGAGCTGGCGAGCATCACCGCGGACGAGCACAGGAGTGTGGGGCACGTTGAACGTCACCTCCAGCTGCCTGCTCCCGATGAGCACGTTCAACGCAGCCTCGACAGCAAGGACCACTTCGCCGAAGTCGACGTCGGTGTGCTCCTCGAGGACCGCCCCCTCTTCCAGCCGGGCGAGAGTCAGGAGGTCGTCGGCCAGCGCGGTGAGCCGATGGCCGTTGCGGTCGATCGCCTCCAGCAGCTCGTGCTGCACGTCGGTGAGGTCTCCCGTGTCCCCTCCCAGGAGGAGCTCGAGGTAGCCGACGATGCTTGTCATGGGAGTCCGCAGCTCGTGGATCACCGTCGCCAGGAACTCGGTCTTGGTCCGGTCGATGACGCGGAGCTTCTCCAGCGCCTCGCGCTCGGTCGCGGACACCGCTGCGAGGTCGACCCTGGCCTGGGCGTTCAACAGGTAGGCGCTCGCGACGTCAGCCAGGGTCTGGGCCGCGCCCATCGACCGGTCACTGAGCGGTCCCGCCGTCTTGCGGTAGAGGTCGAGCGAGCCGAGTCCCCGGGCGCCATCTCGCAGGGGAAAGGTGAAGACCGCCACCAGGCCCTCGGCGTACGCCCGCTCGGCGAAGCGCGGAAACCGCTCGTCTTCGGCCAGGTCGGGGATGGAGATGGGCCCGTCGGTGGCGTAGGCCGCCAGACAAGGACCTTCTCCGAGCTCGGTCTGGAGCCGTTCGAACAGCAGCGCCGACTCGTCGGAGGCGGCGACGTAGCGCGGGTCCGCGGCTGGGGAGATGAGCGTGACTCCCGCCGCGTCGACCGGGAGAACCTCCACGATCCGGTGCACGAGGTGGTCGAGGATGCCCTGGATCGGGAAGTCCGTGTCCATCGTGCGGGCAAACTCGCTCAGCACGTCGGAGAGGCGGTCCTGGCGCAACATGGTTCTCCCTGAAGACACGCTGATCGCGTATCCGCAGGGTCCAGGCGGAACTTCCTCACGGGGTGCGCCGACCTCTGCCGACGACACCTCATTCCCAGCCAGGTGAGAGTTTACGCCCGCGTCTGTCACCTCGCGTCGCGTCGCACCACTCAGACGTGTTGGAAGGCGCGCCCCGGCGCGAGGGCGACCAGGTCCGCGATCGCCTCGGGGCTCACCGGTCGGGCGAACAAGTATCCCTGTCCGATCTCGACGCCGAGCTCCAGGAGCTGCGCGTACTGTCCCTCGGTCTCTATCCCTTCGGCCACGGTGCCCTTGCCGAGGCTCGCCGCCAGGTTGACGATGGCCGCGGTGAGGGCGCGCTCCCTCGGGTCGGTGGCGATGCCGTCGACGAAGGACTTGTCGATCTTGAG
>JAWWPK010000209.1:0-23294 GCA_033854925.1 Nocardioidaceae bacterium
GCGACCGCGGCCTACACCGGTCCGGCCACGACCGAGGCGCCGATGGGCGGCAACGACGTGGTCACGATCCCGCTGAGCGTCCACGTGACGCAGGCGGCCGACGGCAGCCTCGGTGACCTTTCCACGGCGACCGTCACCATCAAGGACACGACCGCCAACGAGGTGCTGTGCGCTGGTCTGCCGGTCAACGCCAGCGGTGACGCGAGCTGCAGCTACTCGGCGGACATCCCGCTGCAGTCGGGCCGGCTCTACATGCTGCAGCTGCAGGTCGGCGGACGGTTCGTGGGCACCGGGTCCGGGCAGATGAATGTCTTCATCGACCACACCGACCCGCAGACGACGATCACGTCGGGTCCGGCCGAGGGGAGCTATCTCTTCGGGACGACGGCCAGCCTCGGGATCTCGTCCAACGAGTCGCCGGTGACCTTCACCTGCAGCCTCGACGGCAGCGCCCGGGACTGCCCGAGCTCGCCGGCCACGCTCAGCGGACTCGCCGCGAAGACGCACGTGTTCTCGGTCTTCGCGACGGACCGGGCCGGCAACGCCGACGAGACGCCGGCGTCGCGGACCTTCACCGTGCCGATGGACGACGCCGCGCTGGCGTCGACCCACGGCACGTGGGTGCGCAGCAGCAGTGCCGGCGCCTTCAGCGGCACCGTCTCCACCTCGAAGAAGAAGGGCTCGATGCTGAGCACTTCGGTCACAGGGGCCACCTCGCTGGCGCTCATCGCGAGCACCGGGAAGAAGGGCGGCACGGTCAAGGTGTTCCTCAACGGGGTGCTTCTCAAGAGCATCTCGCTCAAGGGCCCGGCGGCCAGTGAGGTGCTGATCCCGGTGGCGACCTTCGCGAGTGCGCAGACGGGCACGGTGACGATCGTCAACGACACCAAGAAGGCCAAGAAGAAGAAGAAGCAGAAGTCGGTCGTGGTCGACGGGCTCGGGGTCATCACCGCCCCCTGACCCACGGCACGAAGCCCGGTGCCGGACGGCCTGCCCGTCCGGTGCCGGGCTTCGGGCGTTCCGCCACGCGATCCGCCGCGGAGTCGCGACGTACCGTTCTGACAGGGTGCTCCCCATGCGACTGGGGATGACACTGCCGGTCATGGAGCCGGACCTCTGGACCGTGCCCGACACGCTCGAGCGATGGTCGCGGGCGGTGGACGAGGGGCCGTTCGCGTCGCTCTGCTTCGGGGAGCGGATGGCGTTCGACAACCCCGAGTCACTCACCCTGCTGGGCGCGGCCTCGGCCTGGACCTCGCGCGTCCGGCTGGTCACGACGGTGCTCGTCCCGCAGCTGCACCGGACGGCCCCGCTGGCCAAGGCGCTGGCCACGGCAGACCGGCTCTGCGGCGGCCGCCTCACCGTCGGGTTCGGGGTGGGCGGCCGGATCGAGGACTACCGCGCCGCCGAGGCCGACGGCCCGCAGACGATGGCCGAGATGGCGCGCCGGGTCGATCAGGTGAAGCGGGTCTGGGCCGGCGAGAAGCTCACCGAGGCGATGCTCCCTGTCGGCCCGCCGCCGCGCCAGCCCGGCGGCCCGCCGCTGCTCGTCGGAACGATGGGGCAGCGCACAGTGCGCTCCGCAGCGGCCTGGGCGGACGGGCTGGCCGGCTTCACCCTCGACCTGGACGTCGCCGCGATCTCGGCGCTGTACGACGTCGCGCGGTCCACTTGGTCCGAGGCCGGCCGCCCGGCTCCGCTGCTCACCACGTCGTTCTGGGTCGCGCTCGCCGACTCGCCCACCGCCGTCCCCGAGGCCCGCGCCCAGGTGCACCGGCACCTGCGTCACTACATGAACTGGCTGCCGCCGGACCTCGTCGACGCGATGGCCCCGACCACCGGCTTCGCCGGCACCGCGATCGAGCTGCGCGACCTGCTCCGCCGGCTCGAGGACGTCGGCACCGACGAGGTGCACGTCATCCCGACCACGTCCGACCGCGGATTCGTGGACCGGGTCGCCGACCTGGCGGGATAGTCCGTCACCTTTGGCTGGTCCTCCCAGCAGGAATCACCCCCGCCGAAGGTGACGGACTACCCCAGTGCGGCGGCGAGGTCCCGGATGTCAGCCAGCGACGCGTCGTACCCGGGGAAGTAGCAGCAGACCCGCTCGGCGAGGTCACCGAAGCGACGCTTCAGCTCGGCCGCGCACTCCTCCGGCGTACCGCGAACCGCCAGGGTGTCGGCCATGGCGTCGTCGACCAGAGCGATCATCGCCCGCACGGCACCTGTCTTGGACAGCGCGGTGAGCTCGGGCTGGAGGTCGCCCCAGCCCTCGACGTCCAGCACCGGGCGGTACGCCGGCGTGGAGCCGTAGAACGCCAGCAGACCGCGAACGCCCAGCGTGGCCGCGGCGAGCTGCTCCGGGGTCCGACCCATGGCCACGATCGCCTGCGGGTACACCGCGAACGGGCCCGGGTCGGTGCGCCGGGACAGCCCCTCCTCGATCGCGGGCAAGGTGCGCTCGCGGACGTGGCGGTGGCTGTGGAACGGCATCACCAGCAGCCCGTCGGCGATCTCGGCCGCG
Organism: Nocardioidaceae bacterium; assembly: GCA_033854925.1. Taxonomy (GTDB): domain Bacteria; phylum Actinomycetota; class Actinomycetes; order Propionibacteriales; family Nocardioidaceae; genus Nocardioides. The sequence continues at coordinate 2,525 of JAWWPK010000209.1, forward strand.
GTCCGCGTCATCAGCGGCCCGAGCGCGCCGAGCAGGACCGGCGGCGGCCCCCACTCCAGCGGGCCGGGGACGAACGTCGGTGGCATCAGCGTGTGCCGGGTGTGCTCACCCCGGAAGTCCAACCGAGTGCCGTCCTGCCACGCGGTGAGGATCGCCTTGACCGCGAGCACGATCTCGCGCATCCGTGCGGCCGGCGACGACCACACCGCGCCGTACCGGTTCTCGATGTGCGGCCGGACCTGTGAGCCGAGCCCCAGCCGGAACCGGCCGCCACTCATCCGCTGGAGGTCGTGAGCGGTGTGAGCGAGGTGCATCGGCGAGCGCGGCATCGCGATCGCCACGTTGGTCATCAGGTCGGTCCGGACTCCCGCCGTCGCGGCCGCGGCGAGCGGCAGGAAGACGTCGTGCGGCCCCTCGAAGGTGAACAGCCCGGCCGCCCCGGCCTCGACCAGCTCGCGGGCCCGGGCCGCGGCGCGCTCGGGCGGTCCGTCGAGCTGCAGGTCGAGGAGCACGCCGCGACCCTAGTGGTGATCCCGGTCGCGCCGCTGCTCAGGAGTCGCGGGCCTTGCGCACCCGGGCCGCGGTCTTGGCGCGCTCGTTCTGGTCGAGCACGAGCTTCCGGATCCGCGCTGTCTGCGGAGTGACTTCGACGCACTCGTCCTCGCGGCAGAACTCGAGGCACTGCTCGAGCGAGAGCTTCCGCGGAGGGATCAGCTTCTCGAAGTTGTCAGAGGTGGCGGACCGGATGTTGGTCTGCTGCTTCTCCTTGGTGATGTTGACGTCCATGTCCTCGGCGCGGGAGTTCTCGCCGACGATCATGCCTTCGTAGACCTCGGTGGCCGGCTCCACGAACATGGTGCCGCGCTCCTGCAGGTTGGTCATGGCGTACGCCGTGGCCGCGCCCGCGCGGTCGGCCACCAGCGAGCCGTTGCTGCGCCCGCGGATCTCGCCGGCCCAAGGCTCGTAGCCCTCGGAGTTGTGGTGGGCGATGCCGGTGCCTCGGGTGTCGGTGAGGAACTCGGTGCGGAAGCCGATCAGGCCGCGGGCCGGGACCAGGAACTCCATCCGGACCCAGCCGGTGCCGTGGTTGGTCATCTGCTCCATGCGTCCCTTACGGGCGGCGAGCAGCTCGGTGATGATGCCGAGGTACTCCTCCGGCGCGTCGATGGTCAGCCGCTCGACGGGCTCGTGGATCTTCCCGTCGATCTCGCGGGTGACCACCTGGGGCTTGCCGACCGTCAGCTCGAAACCCTCCCGCCGCATCTGCTCGACCAGGATGGCCAGCGCCAGCTCGCCGCGGCCCTGCACCTCCCAGGCGTCGGGGCGCTCGGTCGGCAGGATCTTGAGCGACACGTTGCCGACCAGCTCGGCGTCGAGCCGGTCCTTGACCAGCCGCGCGGTGACCTTGGCGCCCTTCATGCCCCGCCCGACCAGCGGCGAGGTGTTGGTTCCGATCGTCATGGAGATCGCGGGCTCGTCGACGTGGATGAGGGGCAGTGCGACCGGGTTCTCGGGGTCGGCCAGGGTCTCGCCGATAGTGATCTCGGGGATGCCCGCGACGGCCACGATGTCGCCGGGCCCGGCCTGCTCGCCGGGCTTGCGCTCGAGGCCCTCTGTGACGAGGAGCTCGGTGATCTTGACGTTCTTGACCGTGCCGTCGCGCTTCATCCATGCGACCTGCTGGCCCTTCTTCAGGTAGCCCTGGTGGATCCGGACCAGCGCCAGGCGACCGTGGTACGGCGATGCGTCCAGGTTGGTCACGTGCGCCTGCAGCGGCGCGCCCTCGACGTACGTCGGCGCGGGGATGGTCTCGAGGATCGTCTTGAACATCGGCTCGAGGTCGGGGCTGTCGGGCATGCCGCCGTTCTCGGGGACCTCCAGCGAGGCCCGGCCGGCCCTGGCCGAGGCGTAGACGACCGGGAAGTCCAGCGCGTCCTGGCTGTGGTCGTCGTCGAACAGGTCCATGAACAGCTCGTAGGTCTCGTCGACGACCTCGGCGATCCGGGCGTCGCTGCGGTCGACCTTGTTGACGACGAGGACCACCGGCATGTCGGCGTTCAGCGCCTTGCGCAGCACGAAGCGGGTCTGCGGAAGCGGGCCTTCGCTGGCGTCGACCAGGAGCACGATCCCGTCGACCATCGACAGGCCCCGCTCGACCTCGCCGCCGAAGTCGGCGTGGCCGGGAGTGTCGATGATGTTGATCGTCATGCCCTCCGGCGCGGAGGCACCGGTGTAGTGCACCGCGGTGTTCTTGGCGAGGATCGTGATCCCCTTCTCGCGCTCCAGGTCGCCGGAGTCCATGACCCGGTCGCCGACGCTCTCGGCCTGGTGCGCGGTGAACGCGCCGGCCTGCCGCAGCATCGCGTCGACGAGGGTGGTCTTCCCGTGGTCGACGTGGGCGACGATCGCGACGTTCCGGAGATTCGCGGTCTTCACCGCCAGGGTTTCGGGCACAAGGATCAACTTTACGGTTCCGAGGCCGCCGGACCCGCATCGGCGAGTCACGGCACTGCTCTGGAACTGGACCGCCGCTCATCGAGCTTGTCGAGATGACCGCAAGGTCGGCTCCCAGCCCACGCTGCGGGGGTCTCGACAGGCTCGACCAGCGGTGGTCGGTCTGGGTGCCTAGGCTGGCGACATGCCCACCATCGCGACGAACACTCGGGTCGAGCGCGACCAGCTGCTCGACTTCGTCCGCACCCGCCACCACCTGATCCTGGTCACCACGCGCGCCGACGGCAGACCGCAGCTCTCGCCGGTCACCGGCGGGGTCGACGCCGAGGGCCGGATCGTCATCTCGACCTACCCCGACCGCGCCAAGGTCACCAACCTGCGCCGCGACCCGCGGGCCAGCGTGCTCGTCCTCTCCGACGAGTGGGACGACGCCTGGGTGCAGGTCGACGGGACCGCCGAGGTCCTCGACATGCCCAGCCGGGAGGCCGAGGACGGCCTGGTCGAGTACTTCCGCTGCATCTCCGGCGAGCACCCCGACTGGGACGACTACCGCGCGGCGATGCGCACGCAGGGCAAGTCCCTGGTCCGGATCACACCCGAGCGCTGGGGGCCGATCGCCACCGGTGGCTTCCCCGCCGACCGGCTGCCGTCGTGACGCGGCTCTGCTTCGTCCCTCCCTACCTGCTGCGCCAGATCGCCCACTACGCAATCAGCCAGGGCCGGCCGGAGGAGGCCGACTGGGTGGAGCGGATGCTGGCCCACGACGACGGGGTCCGGCTGCAGCGCGCGACCGTGTCCACGACGGCCGCCACCGGCCCCGCCTGGGTGGTGCACATGGCCCACAACGGGTCGGCGCTGCCGGGCGACGTCGTACGCACGCCCGGTGACCCGGCGTCCGGAGATCTCGCCGTCGACGAGGCGGCCGACGGCGTGGCCGCGTCGCTGCAGATGTACGCCGAGGTCTACGGCCGCGACTCCTACGACGACGCCGGCGCGACGGTCATCTCGACGGTCCACTACCAGCGCAGCTACGACAACGCGTTCTGGAACGGCGAGCAGCTGGTCTTCGGAGACGGCGACGGCAAGACGTTCGACCGGTTCACCAAGCCGGTCGACGTGCTCGGCCACGAGCTCACCCACGCGGTCACCGAGCACACAGCCGGCCTGGTCTACGACGGCCAGTCCGGCGCGCTCAACGAGTCGGTCTCCGACGTCTTCGCCGCCTGCCTCAAGCAGCGGCTGCTCGGCCAGGACGCCGTAGCGGGCGACTGGCTGATCGGGGCCGGGCTGTTCCTGCCCGGCGTCCACGGGCGAGCACTGCGCGACATGGCCCACCCCGGCACGGCCTACGACGACCCGGTGCTGGGCAAGGACCCGCAGCCCGGCCACATGGACGACTACGTCGACACCACCGACGACCACGGTGGGGTCCACCTCAACTCCGGCATCCCCAACCGCGCGTTCCAGCTCGCCGCGACCGCGATCGGCGGCTCGTCCGCGGAGGGCGCCGGCCGGATCTGGTACGCCACGCTCACCGGCGGAGTGTCCAGCAACGCCGACTTCGCCGCCTTCGCGGCGGCCACCGTCGCCGCTGCAGGCGAGCACGCCGGCGCGGTCGAGGAGGCGTGGGCGACGGTCGGGGTCACCCCGGGCACGAGCACCGCCGGGCCGGGCCAGCCACCGCCAGCGACCACGGGACGCCGGGTGCGCGTCCGTCGTACCGGTGGGTTCGCCGGGCTGGTCGCCGACGGCGAGGTCGACCTCGACGCCGACCACCAGCGCGGGCCGGAGCTCGCCGAGCTGGTGGACCGGATCGACCTTCGCGAGGTCGCGGGCGGCACGCCCAAGCCGGACATGTACGTCTACGCCTTCGACCTCTGCGGCGACTGCGCCACGGTCCCCGAGCAGCACCTCACGTCCGACCTGCGCCGGGTCGCCGACCTCGTCCTGGATTCCGCGTCGCCGCGATAGTCCGTCACCTTTGGCGAGTGGATCGCGCGCTTTCCACACTCAAGGGTGACGGACTAACCCGCCGTCAGGAGAGGGCGCGGTCGAGGGCGGCCTCGACGTGCAGGGTGGTGCAGGGGAAGACCGGGAGGTCGACGTCGGCCTGGTGGATGAGCAGCTCGAGCTCGGTGCAGCCGAGCAGCACGCCCTGGGCGCCCTCGTCCCACAGCCGGTGGATCAGCTCGACGACCCGGCGCCGGGTCCGGTCGAGCACGTGCCCGTGCACGAGCTCCTCGTAGATCGCCGAGTTCAGCCAGTCGTGCTCCGAGGCAGGGGGCACCAGCACCTCGAGTCCGTGGCCGGCCATCCGGTCGGTGAAGAAGCCGTCCGACATGGCGACGGTGGTGCCGATGAACGCGACCCTGGTGACCCCCGCCTTCGCGCACGCCTCGGCGACCACGTCGGCCAGGTGCAGCAGCGGGATGTCGACCGCGCCGGCGACCTGGTCGGCGACCTTGTGGAAGGTCGTGGTGCACAGCAGCAGGAAGTCGGCCCCGCCGCGCTCCACGCTGCGGCCGGCCTCGGCCAGCAGGGCGCCGACCTGGTCCCACCGCTCGGCGTCCTCGAGCTCGGTCAGCTCGGCGAAGTCGACGGTGCTCATCACCAGCCGCGGCGAGGCCAGCCCGCCCAGCCGCTGCTGCACGCCGAGGTTGAGGTCGCGGTAGTAGACCGCGCTGCTCTCCCAGCTCATGCCACCGACCAGGCCGATCGTCTTCATGCCGCTAACCATGGGTTCACTCTTCCACGGGGAGCCGGAAGACCTTGTGCTGCGCCGCCTGGGCCCTCGGCCGGATCACCAGCTCGTCGATGTTCACGTGGGCGGGCCGGGTGGCCATCCAGGTGATCGCGTCGGCGACGTCCTCGGCGGTGAGGGGGTCCGGTACGCCGCGGTAGACGGCCTCCGCCCGTTCACGGTCGCCCTCGAAGCGGACCAGCGCGAACTCGTCGGTCTTGACCATCCCGGGCGCGATCTCGCACACCCGGACCGGCTGGTCATAGAGCTCGAGGCGCAGCGTCTCGCTGACCACCTTCGTGCCGTGCTTCGCCGCCGTGTAGCCGCCGCCGCCCTCATAGGCGACCCGTCCCGCCGTCGAGCCGACGTTGACGATCACGCCGTCTCCGCTGGCGATCAGGGCCGGCAGGAGCGCCCGGGTCACCTGCATGAGGCCGATCACGTTGACCTCGAACATCCGGCGCCAGTCGTCGCTGTCGGCCTCGGCGACCGGAGCCGCGCCGAACGCGCCGCCGGCATTGTTGACCAGGACGTTGAGCGAGCCGCCCACGGCCGCCGCGAGCCCCCCGACCGACTCGGCGTCCGTGACGTCGCAGCTCACCGCCGCGGCGTGACCTCCGCTGGCCGAGATCTCCGCGGCGAGCGCGTCGATCCGGTCCGTACGGCGGGCCGCGCAGACCACCCTGAACCCCGCATCGGCGAGCATCCGGGCGGTCGCGGCACCGATGCCGCTGCTGGCGCCGGTGACCACGGCGGTCCGCTGGGGAGAGGTCGGGTGGACGGGACTCTCGCTCATGGCCGCCATTGTGATGGCACACTGTCTGGTCGTGTCACCGACCTCCCTTGCCCGCGCCGCTGGCGTCCTGGGCGGCCTGTGCTGGATCGGGCGGGCGATCCTCGACAACGGCGCCGGTCCGACGTCCGTGATCGACGGCCTGCACTATGGCGGTCTGGCCCTCCTCGTCATCGCCTTGCTCGGCATCGGCGGCGGGCTGGTGTCGGGGTTGGTGGCGCTCCGCGTGGTCGTAGCGATCTGCCTGGTGGCCCTGGCGGCGGCGGTCGTGTCGTTCCTGCACCAGCAGTACTCCGACCGGTCGGTCGACGGGATCCTGGGCGGGTTGATGGTGCTCTACTGCATCATCGGCATCCTCGTGCGCCGGGGTCGACCGCGCGACGACGGCACCCCGGAGCACCACCGCTCGCGGGGCTCGCACGCCGCCTGAGCGGGTCGGCCCGGCACACCGGGAATGAGCGCGACCACCTCGGGGTTTGGCTGTGGGGGAGACCGTTCCCACACACGATGGGTGCAGGAGGTGCGCGTGGACGGGCTGCAGCGGCTGGCCATGATCAGCCTGCACACCTCGCCGCTCGACCAGCCGGGCACGGGTGACGCCGGCGGCATGAACGTCTACGTCATCGAGCTCGCCAAGCGTCTCGCCCGGCGCGGCGTCGAGGTCGACATCTTCACCCGCGCGACCAGCTCCGCACTCGACCAGGTTGTCGAGGCCTGCGACGGGGTCACCGTCCGGCACATCCACGCCGGACCGTTCGAGGGTCTGACCAAGAACGAGCTGCCTGCCCAGCTCTGTGTCTTCGCCCGCGAGGTGCTCCGGACCGAGGCGGCCCAGCCGGTGGGCCACTACGACGCCGTGCACAGCCACTACTGGCTCTCCGGCCAGGTCGGGACGCTGGCGCGCGACCGGTGGGGCGTCCCGTTGGTGCACTCGATGCACACGATGGCCAAGGTCAAGAACGACGCCCTCGCCGACGGCGACACGCCCGAGCCGCTGGCTCGGGTCATCGGCGAGGAGCAGGTGGTCGAGGCCGCCGACATGCTGATCGCCAGCACCGACCACGAGGCCAAGCAGCTGATCGAGCTCTACGACGCCGACCCGGCCCGCGTCGAGGTGGTCCACCCGGGCGTCGACCTCGACGTGTTCCGGCCGGTCCCCCAGGCCGAGGCCCGCTTGGGGCTCGGCCTGCCCGTGGACGCCGACGTCCTGCTCTTCGCGGGCCGGATCCAGCCGCTCAAGGCGCCCGACGTGCTGCTCCGGGCGGTGGCAGCGCTGCTCGAGCGCGAGCCGGGGCGCCGCTCCCGGATCGTCGTACCGATCGTCGGCGGCCCCTCCGGGTCGGGGCTGGACAAGCCGCAGGCGCTGGCCGACCTCGCCGCGGAGCTCGGCCTCTCCGACGTGGTCCGGTTCGTGCCCCCGGTCTCGCAGCACGAGCTGGCCCGCTGGTACGCCGCGGCGACCCTGGTCGCGGTGCCGTCGTACAACGAGTCCTTCGGGCTGGTCGCCGTCGAGGCCGAGGCGACCGGCACTCCGGTGGTGGCCGCGGCGGTGGGCGGTCTGACCACCGTGGTCCGAGACGGCCACAGCGGGCTGCTGGTCCCCGGGCACCGCACCGACGACTGGGCGGACGCGCTGCAGCGCCTCCTCACCGACGACGCGTTGCGCGGAACGCTCGAGGCCGGCGCCCGCGCGCAGGCGTCGCTGTTCTCGTGGGACGCCACCGCCGAGGCAACGCTGCGCGTCTACGAGCGGGCGCGCTCCTCGCTCGCGGCCGCGGTATGACGCAGCCGGCGGAACGGCTCCGCGCGTACCTCGAGGCCAACGACCTCGACTACGACGAGCCGCAGCCCGGCCAGTTCTCGTTCGCCCTGCCCGGCGAGAAGAAGCTGCAGACCCCGGTCCGGCTCGACATCGGAACCCATGCGCTCGGCGTGCACGCCTTCGTCTGCCGCCGCCCCGACGAGAACCACGAACGGGTCTTCGAGTGGCTGCTCCAGCGCAACCTCAGGCTCTACGGCGTCGCGTTCGCCGTCGACCGGCTCGGCGACATCTACCTCGACGGGCGGCTGCCGCTCTCGATCCTCCAGGACGACGACGAGCTCGACCGGCTGCTCGGTGCCGTGCTCACCACGGCCGACGAGTCGTTCAACACGCTCCTCGAGCTGGGCTTCGCCTCATCGATCCGCAAGGAGTGGGAGTGGCGGATCCTGCGCGGCGAGTCGACCGCGAACCTGGAAGCGTTCCGCGGCTGGCTGGACGTCGAGGACGGCTCAGCCGGCGGCGAGGACCAGCACGAACCCGACCAGCGCAGGTAGCGCCTGCACGAACAGGATCCGGCGGCTGACCGTCACCGCGCCGTACGCCCCCGCCACGATGACGCAGGCGAGGAAGAACAGCTTCACGTCGTCGAGGTCCGCGACCAGTCCCCACACCAGGCCGGCGGCCAGGAAGCCGTTGTAGAGGCCCTGGTTGGCGGCCAGGGCCTTGCTCTCGGTGGCGAACGCGGGCTCGAGTCCGAACGTCTTGTGTCCGGTCGGGGTGTCCCAGAGAAACATCTCCAGCACCAGGAAATAGAGATGGAGGGCGGCGACCAGGCCGACCAGCACGTTCGCGATGACGCTCATGTGCAGATCCTCCCAGTCGCCGCCCTCCTTCAGGAGAACGGATCAGGAGATCAGTGCTGCTTGATGATCTTCCACTTGCCGCGCAGCGGCGTCGGGTCGACGTTGCCCGCCGCGTCGATGGCCCTGATCTGGATCTTGTGCTTGCCGTACTTCAGGTGCTTCAGCTTCAGCGGGGAGCTGCACGGGATGAACTTCTTCGACGTGTCGATCTTGCACTCGAAGTGCGAGCCGGCCTCGTTGGAGACGAACTTGATCTTCGTCGTCGTCTTGAAGCCGGTCTTCGGCTTCTTGGTGAACGACGTCTCCGGCGGGATCACGTCCGTCGTCTTGAACGTCAGCGTGGGGTTGGCCGAGATCCATCCGCCGTCGGCGTTGGCGGTGTCGTTGATGAACAGCTTCCAGGTGCCGTTGGGGCTGGCACCGTTGAAGGCCGCCATGGTGGTGCCGAACGGGCCGGCGGGCGCCGGCGCCGGCATCACGGCCAACGCGCTGGCGGTCGGCTTGAACGTCCCACCTGCAGCACACGCTCCCGGCGGGGCTGTTGCGGCCGCATCGTCGAAGACGAAGTCCTTGTTGAGGACGTCGGCGCTGCCACAGTCGGCGCTCAGCAGCTTCACGGCGGTCCCGCTCGGCGACTGCAGCACCATCTGCAGATCGGACGGGAAGGTGTGGGCCAGCCCCGGGACGGTGAGGTTGACGTCGGTGATGAGGCCGGACACACCGGAGACCGCGATCGGAGCCGGGTAGGGAGCCGCGACACCCGAGCCGTTGGCGCCGAGGGCCGGCATGGTGATGGGCGCGGCGGCGGCGGTCGTGATCTGGAGCTGCCACGAGGTGATCTGCCCCGTGTCAACGGCCTGGTCATCACGCACGAAGAGGCTCCACGTGCCGTTCGGGTTCTGGCCGTTGAACTCCGCCAGCGTCGTCGCGTTGGGGGTAAAGGCGTAGACCTCATCACCAGTGCCGGCACTGCCGTTGCTGGGCTTGTAGGTGCCCGAGGGACAGACCGTCACCGTGTTGAGCGGCACCGCCGCGGCGTCGTCGAACGTGTAGGTCCTGGTGGTCGCGTCACTGAAGGCGCAGTTGTCCGAGGTGAGGACGAGCGCGGTCCCCTGCGGCGAGACGAGCTCGATGTCGAGGTCGCCCTTGAACGAGTGGGTGATGCCGGTCAGGGTCACGTTCACGTCCGTGATGGTGGTGCTCATCCCGAACTGGGAGATGTTGGACGGGAACTGCGTGGCGTTGACCGGCCCGGCGTTGGCGAAGGTGATCGCCGTGTTCTGGGCGAGGTTGAACACGAGCGCGTTGGCTGATGGCGCCGTTGCGATGCCGGCGAGGCCGAGTCCGAGTGTCGCGCTGGCGAGGAGCGCGACGTACTTCTTGATCCCCATGGGGGTCTCTTCTCAAAGGTCGGGGTGGTTGACCTGCTGAACTTGCTCTATGCGCGCGTTCAGGTCAATGGCCCGTAAGGACCATTGACCACGTCAAGTCTTCCGGGCAGTCGTTCAGGGTGAAGCCGACGAGGGCGGCGACCTGGGCGACCCGGCCACCGCCCTCGTCAGTACGGCATCAGACTGAGGACGCTACTTCCTCTTGAGCACCCTCCACTTGGCCTTGGCCGGCGTCGAGTCCACGTTGCCCGAGGCGTCGATCGCGCGGACGAAGAACTTGTGCTTCCCGACCTTCAGGTGCTTCAGCTTGTTCGGCGATGAGCAGGCCTTGTACTTTCCGCTGTCGAGCTTGCACTCGAAGTGCGAACCTGCTTCGGACGAGGAGAAGGTGACCTTCGCCGACGTCTTGAAGCCGGTGTGCGGCTTCTTGATCAAGGTCGTCTGCGGTGCGATGACGTCGGTGGTCTGGAAGGTCAGCAGCGGCAGGTCGATCAGGAAGCCGTCCCCTCCTCCGAGGTCGTCCTGGGCGTAGATCAGCCAGTTCCCGTTCGGGCTGATCCCGTTGAACGCCGAGAGCGCGGTTCCGTAGGGCCCGGCCGGCGCAGGCGCCGGCATGACATCACCGGGTGTGCTGTCGGTCGGCTTGAAGCTGCCGGTCCCGCAGGTGGCGGTAGTGCCAGTGAACAACGCCGGTAGCGGCGCCGCCGCCTGGTCGTCGATCGTCCACGTCACGTTGGTCTCCACGACGTCACCACAGGGGTCCGAGACCAGCATCACCTTGGCGCCGTTGGGGCCGACCAGGAGGATGTCGAGGTCGTCGACGAACCGGTGCGTGACGCCCTTCAGCACGACGTTCAGGTCCGTGATGTTGCCGGACTGGCCACCCACCGGAATGGTGATCGGGTAGGGAGAGGCCGGGCCGACGCCGCCGCTACCCGGGATCAGCACCGAGAACGCACCGGTCGTGATGATCAGGGTGAAGCCGCCGGAGATCCCACCGGTGCCGCCCAATTGGTCGTCGTCAGCGTGGATGGTCCACTGACCGTTGGCGTTGATGCCGTCGAAGACGCTCAGCGAGTTCGACGTCGGGGCCACGGGCCACAGGTCGGGGTCGTCGGTGAAGTTGGTGGTCTTGAAGCTGCCGGTCACGCACGTGGTGGCGCCGGGCAGGCTGGCCGTGGCCTCGTCGTCGAAGGTCAACGTGGCGGCGGTGACGGCGATGTTGTTGCCGCACGCGTCGGACATGAGCGCGACAGTCTGACCGTTCGGCCCGGTGAGCTCGACCTCGAGGTCCTCACCGAACGCGTGGTTGATGTTGTTGAGCCGCACGTTGACGTCGGTCACGAGGCCGCCGGTGCCATCGACGGCCAAGTTCGTAAAAGTCCCCGTGCCACTGTTGTCCGGCGGGTTGATGGCGGCCGTGTTCTGGGGTGTGTACGTCGCGTCCGTCCCACTGGCTTGAGACGGTGCCGACATGAACATGGCGGCCATCGAGGCCGACAGTGAAGCAGCGCCCAGCGCCGCGACAAACTTCTTCTTCCCCATGGCTCCTACTTTCGACGAGGGGTAGCTGACCTGATGAACGTGCTCCCCCAATGCCCCCGGGTCAATGGCACCTGTGGGCCATTGATCTGCTCATTTGGGTTCCGGACCGGGGTCCGGTCAGCGGGGCGGTGTGGGCTCGTCGGCCAGGGTGCGGGGCTTGCGGCGGGCCACGGCGACACCGACGAGCGCGAGCACGCCGCCGACGTAGGCCATGCCGGGCGGGGTCTCGCTCAGGAACAGCCAGCCCATCACGATCGTGATCGGTGGGACCAGGTAGGTGGTCACGCCCAGGCTGCTGGCTGACATGGTGCGCAGCGCGTAGGCGAACGTGGTGAACGCGATCGCGGTGGGGAAGACCCCGAGGTAGATGACCCACCAGACGTCGGACGCGGACGCAGACCGCGTGTCGTCGACCAGCTGGCCGGCGAAGGGGAGGCAGACCACCGCGCCGACGGTGCAGGCCAGCCAGGTCACGTGGATCGCCGGCAGCCTGGCGACCAGGGGCTTCTGGAGCACCAGGCTGATCGAGTAGACGACCGCGGAGAGCAGGCAGAGCACCACGCCGAGCACGCTGCGGTCTCCGCTCGAGTCGGACGCCGTGGCAATGAGGGCGACGCCGCTGAAGGCGAGGGCCAGGCCGATCGCGAGGTAGCGGGTGAACCGCTCGTGCAGGAACGTCGCCGCCAGCAGCGCCACCAGCACCGGTGAGACCTGGATCAGCATGACGGCGGTGCCGGCGTCGACGTGCTGCTCGCCGGCGTTGAGGGCGACGTTGTAGATGCCGAACCAGAGGACGCCGATCGTCACGAGCGAGACCCACTGACCGCGGGTGGGCCGGGGGAGTCCTCGGCCCAGGGCGACCGTGCCGAGGCAGACCGAGCCGACGAGGAGCCGCCCGAGGGACAGTGAGCCGGGGGAGAACGTGCCGGCGAGGTGCCGGATCGCGACGAACGCCGAGGCCCACAGCAGGAGGGTCACCGCGACGGCGGCCGGCGGAAGCCAGGCCGGTGCGGCATCCGTGGGCGCGGGAGCAGGGCTGCCGGTCTCCTCGGCAGGCGTCGTCGCGGTCACGCCTCCACCCTAGGAACCAGCACCGACAGTTGACATGCGGTTATCGGACGTGGCACCGCGAGATGCCGCCAGAGGCAGGATGGAACCGTGACTGCCGACCGGGGCCACCTGTTGGCCGAGCTGTACGACGCCGTGGTGAGCGCCGTACGCGACCGCGACGAGGCCGATCTGACCAGACCCACACGTACCGAATGGACGGTGCGTGAGCTGGTCTTCCACCAGTTGCTGGATGCGCAGCGGACCTTGGTCGCGATGGCCTCGCCCACGGACAGGGCGGCCGATGTGGACGCCGTGAGCTACTGGCGCCCCTTTCAACCGGACGCAGAGTGGAACGCGCCGCACGCACAGTTCGTCCGGGTGTCCGCGTCGGCGTACTCGTCCGGGTCGGCCCTGGTCGAACACTTCGCCACGATCGCCGGTGCGGCCAAGCGGGCCGTGCTGGCCGGGAACCCGGCCGCGCAGGTCAAGACGCAGGGCCACGTGCTCACCGTGGCCGACCTGACCTCGACGCTGGTGGTCGAAGCCACCGTGCACCTCCTGGACCTGACGGTGGACCTCCCGGCGGCGCCGTCGCCGTCCGCTGCCGCTCTCGCGGAGACGCGCGGCGTGCTCGAGGGACTGTTCGGAGGGCCCCTTCCTGCGCGTTGGGAGGACACCGAGGCGGTGTTGAAGGGCACCGGTCGGGTTCCCCTCGACGACGCCGACCGGATCGAGCTGGGTGCCCGGGCTGGAGAGCTGCCGCTGCTGGGCTGAGCTCGACGGCTGCCAATCCGACGGTGACGAGCCCGGTTGGGGTCAGAGGTCGAGCTTGTAGCCCAGGCCACGCACGGTGACGAGGTACTTGGGCTCGCTCGGGTCGGGCTCGAGCTTGGCGCGCAGCCGCTTCACGTGCACGTCGAGGGTCTTGGTGTCGCCGACGTAGTCGGAACCCCAGACCCGGTCGATCAGCTGGCCGCGGGTCAGCACCCGGCCCGGGTTGCGAAGGAACATCTCGAGCAGCTCGAACTCCTTGAGCGGCAGCCGCTGCTCCTCGCCGCCGACGGTGACGACGTGCCGCTCCACGTCCATCCGCACCGGCCCGGCCTCGAGCGTCGCGGGAGACAGGTCCGGCTCGGTGCCGCGCCTGAGCACGGCACGGATCCGGGCGACCAGCTCGCGGGGGGAGTAGGGCTTGGTGATGTAGTCGTCGGCACCGAGCTCGAGGCCGACCACCTTGTCGACCTCGTCGTCCTTGGCGCTGACCATGATCACCGGCACGCTCGAGGTCTGCCTGATGGTGCGGCAGACCTCGGTGCCCGGGATTCCGGGCAGCATCAGGTCGAGCAGCACGATGTCGGCGCCGTTGCGGTCGAACTCGGTCAGCGCGGCGTTGCCGTCGGCCGCGATCGCGACCTCGAAGCCTTCCTTGCGGAGCATGTAGGCGAGGGCCTCGCTGTAGCTCTCTTCGTCCTCCACGACGAGTACCCGGGTCACTTCAGCACCTCATTCTGGATGGGCTCCGCCTGGTGCAGCACCCCGTGGTGGGGCAGGTGCTGGGGCAGGGTCAGCGTGAACGTCGACCCCTGGCCCTCCACGGACCACACCCGGATGTCGCCACCGTGCGTGGCCGCTACGTGCTTGACGATCGCGAGGCCGAGCCCGGTGCCTCCCGTGGAACGGTGCCGGGCCGGGTCGACCCGGTAGAACCGCTCGAAGATCCGGTCGATCTCGTCCGGCGGGATGCCGATGCCCTGGTCGACGACCGAGATCTCGACCGACCCCTCGTCGGACTTGGTGGTGACGAGGACGGTCGAGTCGACCGCCGAGTAGGAGACGGCGTTCGCGACCAGGTTGGCCACGGCGGCGGTGACCTGCTCCTCGTTGCCGAACACCTCGAGCCCCGGCGTACCACCGGTGACGATGTCGATCCGCTTCGAGTCCGCGTCGATCGCACTGGTGTCGACCGCGACGCCGATGACGTCGTCGATGCTCACGGCGGTGGGGGTCTCCAGCGGGTCGTCGGCCTGGAGCCGGGACAGCTCGATGATCTGCTGCACGAGGCGGGTGAGCCGGTCGCTCTCGGTCAGCATCCGGCCGGCGAACCGCTTGACCGCCTCCGGGTCGTCGCTGGCGTCGGACACCGCCTCGGCCAGCAGCTTGATCGCGCCGACCGGCGTCTTCAGCTCGTGGCTGACGTTGGCGACGAAGTCGCGGCGTACCGCCTCGACCCGGCGCTCCCGGGTGCGGTCCTCGACCAGGGCCAGCACCAGGTGCGAGCCCAGCGGCGCCACCCGGGCGGTGACGTGGCGGGCCGGGCCGGCCGAGCGGTTCATCAACAGCTCGGTCTCGCGGATCTGGCCGTCGCGGCGTACCTCGTGGACCAGCCGGTCGAGCTCCTCGGAGACCAGCTGGGTGCCGCGCACCAGGCCCAGGGCGTACGCCGGCGCGGAGGCCTTCACGACGGTGTCGGTGTCGTCGACGATGACCGCGCTGCTGCGCAGCACCGAGAGGACGGTTGCCACCTCGGGTGGGATCACCGGCTCCTCGGCGATGGGGAGCGTGGACTGCTGGCGGTCGCTGATGTGCCAGGCCAGCACGGCTCCTCCGGCAACGACGGCTCCGAGGACTGCAGCGAGGAACGCCTGGGTCGTCGGATCCACACCTACGATGGTAGGGCGCAGGTTGTGCAGCGTTCGCTTCCGCAGCGTGGGGGGCACCGAACGTTCATGCGTCGTTCACGTCGTCACCCCGACTGGACACGTTCCCAACCTAGGTTTGGGCCATGCGTGAACTCTTCCACGACCAGCTCGAGTCGATCTTCGACGACCTCGCCGCGATCTGCTCCCAGGTCGAGGAGGCGGTTTCCAGCGCCACGGAGGCCCTGCTCACGGGCAACGCCGAGATCGCCGAGCGGGTCATCAGCGCCGACGTCGTGATCGACCAGGCCCGCGTGCGGGTCGAGGACACGGCGTTCTCCCTCCTCTCCCTGCAGGCGCCCGTCGCCGGCGACCTCCGCGTCGTCGTCGCCGCGCTGCGGATGGTGACCGAGCTCGAGCGGATGGGCGACCTCTCAGTGCACGTCGCCAAGATCGCCCGGCTCCGGGTTCCCAACATCGCGGTGCCGGAGGAGATCCGGCCCACCGTGAGCCGGATGGCCGAGGTCGCCGAGGACATGGTCAAGGCGGTGCACCAGGTGATCACCACCCGCGACGTGAACGCCGCCCTCGAGGTCCGCAAGGACGACGAGGAGATGGACCAGCTCCGTCGCCAGAGCTTCACCGAGCTGCTCTCCGACAGCTGGTCGCACGGCGTCGAGGCCGCCGTGGACGTGGCTCTCCTCGGCCGCTACTACGAGCGCATCGCCGACCACGCCGTCTCCGTCGCCAGCCGGGTCGTGTTCGTGGTCACCGGCGAGTACCCGCAGGTCCTGCGCGCCTGACCCACTCGCTCGTGGGCCGTGGGCCGCCGGAGAAGCTCAGCGGCCCTGGTTGGCGACGGCGGCAGCGGCTTCGGCGGCGGCGTCGGGGTCGAGGTAGCGGCCGCCCCGGACGGTGGGGGCCAGGTCGTCGTCGAGCTCGTAGACCAGGGGCATGCCGGTGGGGATGTTGAGCCCGGCGATGTCCTCGTCGCTGATGTGGTCGAGGTGTTTGACCAGCGCCCGCAGGCTGTTGCCGTGCGCGGCGACCAGCACGGTCTTGCCGGCGCGCAGGTCGGCGGTGATGTCGGACTCCCAGTACGGCAGGAACCGGGCGATGACGTCCTTGAGGCACTCGGTGCGGGGCATCTCGTCGCCGAGGTCGGCGTAGCGGGGGTCGCTGGACTGCGACCACTCGGAGGAGTCCTCGATCGGCGGCGGGGGTACGTCGAACGACCGGCGCCAGAGCATGAACTGCTCCTCGCCGTACTCGTCCAGCGTCTGCTTCTTGTTCTTGCCCTGCAGGGCGCCGTAGTGCCGCTCGTTGAGCCGCCACGACCGGCTGACCGGGATCCAGTGCCGGTCGGCGACGTCGAGGGAGATCGCCGCGGTGGTGATCGCCCGGCGCAGCAGCGAGGTGTGCACGATGTCGGGGGCGAGGCCGGCGTCCTTCAGCTGCTGGCCGCCGCGCTCGGCCTCGGCGCGGCCCTTGTCGCTCAGGGGTACGTCGACCCAGCCGGTGAAGAGGTTCTCTGCGTTCCAGGTGCTCTCGCCGTGGCGGAGCAGGACCAGGGTGTGCGACATGCCGCTCAGCCCTCGCCGACGGCGACGCAGTCGTAGGGCTCCTGCGCACCCGAGCCCGTGGACGACGCGCTGCCGCTGGGGCTCTCGCTGGGGCTGCTGCTGGAACTCTCGCTGGGGCTCTCGGTCGGGCTCACCGTGGTGCCCGCGGTCGGCACGTCACCCGGCGACGGGACGTCCGTCGGGCTCGCCGATTCGGACGCGGCCGGCCCCTGCTCGGACGGGTCGAGGCCGGCATAGCTGTTGCAGGCATAGACGATGGGCACGTCCATGGTGACCGTGTCGCCGCTGTCGAAGGTGAGGGTCAGCTGTGCGACCTGGCCCGCGTCGAAGTCACCGGTGATGGTGATCGGGTCCTCGTTGACGAGGTTGACGAACCCGCGCGCGACGATGTCGATCGAGAGGTCGGACGGCGTGACCTTGAGGTCGGTCCAGTCGCCGACACCGGCCATGCCGGTGAGCTGGAAGTCCTTCGTGGGCGAGCTGTTGCTCAGCGAGGCGACGAAGGTCCCGGAGCCGGGCTGCGCGGCCACGATGACAGCGGACAGCACAGCCACGTCGCCGTCGTGGTTGTTGATGCCCGCGGCCTGCGTGTAGGGCCGGTCCGTCGCCTTGCCGAAGCCGCACGAACCGAGCAGCGGCAGCACCAGGACGAGGGCTCCAACAACCAGCCGGAGCGAACGTCGGGTCTGCATGGCACAGAACAGTAATGGACGCCTCGGGGAAGGCTAGAGCGGCTCCTGCGCCAGCCCGACGTAGGTGCCGGCGAAGGCCAGCGCGACCAGCACAAGGACGGTGTAGGTGCCGGCCAGCCACAGCAGACGGGAGGCGCCGATCTTCAGTCCGAGCTGGAGCGGCAGGTAGGTCCAGCGGTCCTCGTTGTCGGGGACCAGCCCCCACAGCGCGGTCAGCAGGTGCACGCCGATCCCCAGCAGCGCGGCCACCCCGGTGATGAGCAGCTCGGGCGGGGCGCCCTTCTCCTGGCCGCCCCAGCCGCCGTAGGAGAGGAACGCCGGGTAGAGCGCGTAGGACGCTGCCCACGGCAGCCAGGAGAGCCAGCCCTTGCGCAGCCAGACCCACTGTCCGAGCAGGCCGACGGCGAGCGAGATGAGGTACGCCGACCCGGCGTACTGCCCGTTGGCCACCGACAGCGGCACCACCAGGAAGAGCGCGAGGGCCAGGCAGAACCACACCGTGCCCGGGTCGAGCCGGCCGTCGGCGAGCGGCTTGCCGATGCGCTGGTGGCGGGCGTCGCGCTTGCGGTCGACCAGGTCGTTGAACCAGCCGAGGATCACCTGGCCGACCAGAACCGTGCAGAGGATCAGGAGCAGCTCGCGGCTGGGCCGCCCGGCCAGCGCGGCTGCGACGGTCATGCCGACGGCGGTGATCAGGGCCAGGCGCGGGTGGGCCGCCCGCACGAGCAGGAACGGCGTCAGGTTGCGCAGCGTGAACCCGGGCGGCTCAGGCGCCCAGCCGTCCTCGGACGGGGCGGGCTCGGGCGCCGGTTCGGGCGCCGGCTCGGGCGCCGGGGCAACCGCAGGTTCGGGCGCCGGGGCAACCGCAGGTTCGGGCGCCGGCTCGGTCACCGTGTCGGTGTCGCCGGCCGGGACTGCGGCGACTCGCGCCTCACGTCGCTGGACGGCCCGCTGCTGCCGCGCCCGCCACCCCTGGTCGGGCTGGGCCGTGGCGGGTGGTGCTGGAGGGGCCGGTGCGGCGGTCTCGTCCGCACCGGCTGCGTCCGCAGCCTCGCGCCGGGCCACCCTCCTGCGACCCCAGCGACCCTCTCTCGCCATGCCCCGCAGTATTGACCACGCGCGGTCGGCGAGCGGGCCTTCGGTGCCGATGACCTGCGATTTCATCTGAAGAGAGCCTGAGAGAACGCCGAGTCCGGGCCTGCTCCAGACACCCCTCGCAGCATGAGCAGCGTGCCTTTGTCAAGTACGGATTGTGCCTCTGACCTGCGGAAACGTTGATCCGGGACGACCAACGCCGTGTTAGACTGGTCACCTAGGAAGGGGAACTTCACATATGACTTTCACCGTCGGCGAAACGGTCGTTTACCCGAACCACGGGGCCGCGATCATCGAGGACATCGAGATGCGGACCGTCAAGGGTGAGGACCGTGAGTACCTCGTACTCCGGATCGTCGCCCAGCAGGACCTCGTCGTGAGGGTTCCGGCCTGCAACCTCGATCTCGTGGGTGTCCGCGACGTCGTGGACAAGGCGGGACTCGACAGGGTGTTCGACGTGCTGAGGGCCGCGCACGTCGAGGAGCCGACCAACTGGTCGCGCCGCTACAAGGCGAACCTCGAGAAGCTGCACAGCGGTGACGTGATGAAGGTGGCCGAGGTCGTCCGCGACCTGTGGCGCCGCGAGCGTGACCGTGGCCTGTCGGCCGGCGAGAAGCGGATGCTGGCCAAGGCGCGCCAGATCCTCGTCTCCGAGCTGGCCCTGGCCGAGCACACCAACGAGGACAAGGCCGAGGCCATCCTCGACGAGGTGCTCGCCTCCTGAGCAACGCTCAGCCTCAGCTCTACATCGACCCGCCCGAGCACGAGCTCGGGCGGGTCGATGCGTTGGGGACCGTCGTCGAGACCGGCCGCGGGTCGCTGCCGTTCGCGCTGGTGCACGGCGAGCCCCTGGTGGCCGCGGCGGCCTGGGCGCTGGGTGAGGCGGGGGTCTTCCTCGTCGACCTCGGCACCGGCTGGGATGCGCTCATGGACTCGGGGGCGCCGTTCGTGCTGCACGACGCGCTCTGTCCGCTGACGCCGCCGACGTTCCTGGCCGAGTGCGTCGCCCACGCGGCGGCAAGCTCGGCGGTGACCGTCGGCGTGCGTCCGGTCACCGACACGGTCAAGGAGCTCCACGACGGCCGGGTCGGCGACACCGTGGACCGCACGACGCTCCTCCAGGTCGTCTCGCCCGTCGTGCTGCCGGCCGCGGTCGTGGCGGCGCTCGACGGCGTACCGACCACCGACTTCGCGGCGCTCGTCGCCGAGCTGGCCACGCGGTTCCCGGTCGAGACGCTGGAGGCGCCCGCCGAGGCGCGCCGGGTCGCCGACGAGGACGACCTGCGGGTGCTGGAGGCGCTGACGGCGCCTCGCGGTCAGAGCTGACCCTTCGCCCGGTCGGTTCTCATGCTTTTCTCGGGGTCCCCGCGAAAGCGCGAGGCCCTCGCCCCTGGGCGTCCCTCTCGCGGTTTCGTGGGGTGATCACAGCAGCCGTTCGGCGACGATGAGGTCCTCGGGGAAGGTGACCTTGAGGTTGGCCGCGCCGCCGTGGACCGCGACCACCGGCAGGTCGGCGTACCGCTCGAAGCAGGCGGCGGTGTCGGTGCTCTCGTAGCCGTCGGCGGCCGCTTGGCGATGCGCCTCCAGCAGGGGTCCGGCGCGGAAGGCCTGCGGGGTCTGTACGCCGGCCAGGTGGTCGGCCACCGGCCGCAGGTCGCGGCCCAGCAGCCCCGGCAGCTCCACGACGGGCAGCGCCCCTCCGTGCTCGCGCGCGGTCGCGAGGGTCGACTCGAAGAGGTCGGAGCCGGCCAGCGGCCGAGCACCGTCGTGCACCGCCACCACGTCGACGTGGCCGGCGTCGATGTCCTCGGCGAGGGCCTGCAGCGCCGCCCACTCGGAGGCGTGCCGGGTGGCACCGCCGGGCACCAGGCGCACCTCGCGGTCACCGAGCAGCGGGCCGACGGCGTCGCGGACGCCGTCCTCGTCGCCGGGGCGCACGGCGAGCACCAGTCGCACCAGGTCGGAGACGGCCAGCGCGGCGCGCACCGACTGGCCGAGCACGGTGGTGTCGCCGAGGGGCAGCAGCACCTTGTTGGTGTCCGCGCCGACCCGGCTGCCGGACCCGCCGGCGAGGATCACGACAGCTGCGGGCACGGGCAAACTGTTACATGCCTGTTGCACGGGAGCCGTCAGGGGAAACACGGCGTCCCTAGGTTCGGCGACGTG
>JAWWPK010000210.1:0-4431 GCA_033854925.1 Nocardioidaceae bacterium
AACAAGACCGGCTACAAGAAGCGCCAGGGTCACCGCCAGAAGTACACCCAGGTCAAGATCACCGACATCAAGGCCTGACGGCCTCACCAGCAGCAGGAGACACAGGGATGGCACACAAGAAGGGCGCCGCGTCCACCAAGAACGGCCGCGACTCCAACTCCCAGCGCCTGGGCGTCAAGCGCTACGGCGGCCAGGTCGTCAGCGCCGGCGAGATCATCGTCCGCCAGCGCGGAACCCACTTCCACCCCGGTGCCGGCGTCGGCCGCGGTGGCGACGACACGCTGTTCGCGCTGGAGGCCGGAGCGGTGCAGTTCGGCACCCGCCGGGGCCGCCGGGTCGTGAACATCGTGCCGGGTGACGACGCCTGAGCCGTCACACCAAGACTTGACGAGAGGCGTCCCGTTGGGGCGCCTTTCGTGATTTCTCAGCCACGTCGGCCACGCTGACCGCAGTCCCCATCTTGAGGAGCACCACCACCCATGGCCGTCCCGACCTTCGTCGACCGGGTGACGCTGCACGTCAGCGCCGGCCGCGGCGGCAACGGGGTGGCCTCGGTGCACCGCGAGAAGTTCAAGCCGCTGGGCGGCCCCGACGGCGGCAACGGCGGCCCGGGTGGCTCGGTGATCCTGCGGGTCGACGCCGACGTCACCACGTTGGTCGACTACCACCACAGCCCCAAGCGGCAGGCCGAGCACGGCGGCCACGGGGCGGGCGGGCACCGCAACGGCGGCCACGGCGCCGACCTGGTGCTCCCGGTTCCCGACGGCACGGTGGTCAGCGGCCGCAGCGGTGAGGTGCTCGCCGACCTGGTCGGCCCGGGCACCGAGCTGGTGATCGCCGAGGGCGGCCGTGGGGGCCTCGGCAACGCGGCGCTTGCCTCCAGCAAGCGCAAGGCTCCCGGCTTCGCGCTGCTCGGCGAGCCCGGGGACGAGCTCGAGATCAGGCTCGAGCTCAAGGTGGTCGCCGACGTCGGGCTGGTCGGCTTCCCCAGCGCCGGCAAGTCCAGCCTGATCGCCGCGATCTCCCGGGCCCGGCCCAAGATCGCCGACTACCCGTTCACGACGCTGATCCCGAACCTCGGCGTGGTCACCGCGGGCGAGACGACGTACACCGTCGCCGACGTGCCCGGACTCATCGAGGGCGCCAGCGAGGGCCGCGGCCTCGGCCACGAGTTCCTCCGCCACGTCGAGCGCTGCGCAGCGCTGGTGCACGTGGTCGACACCGCGACGATGGAGCCGGGCCGCAACCCGGTCGACGACCTCGCGGTGATCGAGCAGGAGCTGAGCCGCTACGGCGGCCTCGAGGACCGGCCGCGCCTGGTGGCGCTCAACAAGATCGACGTGCCCGACGGACGAGACCTGTCCGACATCGTCATCGAGGACCTGCGCGAGCAGGGACTGCGGGTCTTCCCGGTCAGCGCCGCGTCGGGCGAGGGGCTGCGCGAGCTGACCTTCGCGATGGCCGAGATCGTCGCCGCGGCCCGCGCCGCCAAGGGAGTCGCCGAGGCGACCCGGATCGTGCTCCGCCCGCCGTCCGCCGACGGCGGCGACGACTTCAGCGTGTCCGCGACCGACCTCGGTTGGCGGGTGCGCGGCACCAAGCCGGAGCGGTGGGTGCGGCAGACCGACTTCAGCAACGACGAGGCGGTCGGCTTCCTCGCCGACCGGCTCAACCGGCTCGGGGTCGAGGCCCGGCTGCTCCAGCTCGGGGCCGAGCAGGGCGACACCGTGCTCATCGGCGACCCCGACAACGCCGTGGTCTTCGACTTCAAGCCGGGCATCGACGCAGGAGCGGAGAACCTGGCCCGCCGCGGCGAGGACACCCGGTTGATGGAGAAGAGGCCGGCCGTCGGTCGCCGCCGAGCCATCCAGGAGGCGATGCCCGACCGCGCCGAGGGCGAGGAGCGCGCCGACGTCGCCCGCCGCCTCGACCGCGGCGAGACCGGGCCGAAGATGCCGACCGGACCCACGTCCTACGAGATCGGCTCCGACCAGGATCCGGACCGCGAGCAGGACAGTGCCAAGGACTGAGGTCACCGACGCCCGCCGGATCGTGGTGAAGGTCGGCTCGACCTCGCTCACCACCGCCGAGGGCGGCATCGACCCTGGCCAGGTGCGGCAGCTGGTGGAGGTCCTGGCCGCGACCCGCGCCCGAGGCGCCGAGGTGGTCCTGGTCTCGTCCGGTGCGATCGCCGCCGGCCTGGCGCCGCTGCGGCTGAAGCGCCGGCCCAAGGCGCTCGCCGCCCAGCAGGCCGCGGCGTCGGTGGGGCAGGGGCTGCTGGTGCACCGCTACACCGAGGAGCTGGCGCGATACGGCGTGGTCGCGGGCCAGGTGCTGCTCACCGTCGACGACGTGACCCGGCGCTCGCACTACCGCAACGCCTACCAGACCTTCGCCAAGCTCCTGGAGCTCGGCGTGCTCCCGATCGTCAACGAGAACGACACGGTGGCGACCAGCGAGATCCGGTTCGGTGACAACGACCGGCTGGCGGCGCTGGTCGCGCACCTGGTCCACGCAGACCTGCTGGTGCTGCTCTCCGACGTCGACGGGCTCTACGACGCCGACCCGGGCGCGCCGGGCAGCACGCTGCTGTCGGACGTGCGCGACGCCGCCGACCTCGCGGCCGTCAAGGTCGGGAAGCCGGGCGCGGCCGGGCTCGGCACCGGTGGCATGCAGACCAAGCTCGACGCGGCCCGGATCGCTACCGGGGCCGGGATCCCGGTGGTCCTCACCGCGGCCGAGCGGGTCGCGGACGCGCTGGCCGGGGAGCCGGTCGGCACCCTGTTCCACGCCACCGGTCGCCGCCGGCCGACCCGGCTGCTGTGGCTGGCGCACGCGACCGAGCCGGTCGGCACGTTGCTGCTCGACGACGGCGCGGTCACCGCGGTGACCCAGCGTCGCGCCTCACTGCTGGCCGCCGGAGTCACCGGGGTGGTCGGCACCTTCCACGCCGGGGACCCGGTCGACATCGCGGGCGCGGACGGCGTACCGGTGGCCCGCGGCCTGGTCAACTTCGACTCCGGGGAGCTCCCGGCCCTGCTCGGACGCTCCTCGAAGGACCTCAAGCGCGAGCTCGGCGCGGCCTACGAGCGTGAGGTCGTCCACCGCGACGACCTGGTGCTGCTCTGATGTTGCGGGTCGTGTTCTGGCTGGGCGCCGCGGTGCTGGCCGTTCCCGCGCTGACGCTGACCGTCGCCCGCGGCTTCGACACCGACAACGGCACCATGATCCGCATCGAGGCGTTCACGCCGCTGGCGATTCCGTTGTACGCCGTGCTGCTGGTGCTGCTCGCCGTCGGGGCGGCGCTGCAGCGTGGCGGCCGCAAGCCCCGGCTGGTGGCGGCCGCGTTGGCCCTGGCCGGGCTGGGCGTGCACGCGTGGTGGTTCGCTCCGCAGGTGACCGGTGACAACCCGAGGCCCACCGCCGGCGCCGAGCACATCACGGTGATGAACGCGAACCTCTACGAGGGCCGGGCGAAGGCGCAGGAGGTCGTGGACGCGGTCCGTGACAACCACGTCGACATCCTGGTGCTGGAGGAGATCACCCCCGACCTGCTCGCGCAGATGGACGCCCTCGGCCTGACCGAGCTGCTGCCCGACCGGGTGGGGGAGCCGGACTACATGGTGGCCGGCACGATGATCCTGGCCAACCAGCCGTTGACCGACCACATCCGGCTGCGCACCACCTTCCAGGGCTGGGAGGCGAAGTTCGGGACGCTCACCGTGCTCGGCGTGCACCCCGTCGCCCCGGTCGACCCGGCGGGCTGGCGCGCCGACCACGCCGCGATCCTCAAGCAGGCCGAGGCCGACCACGCCGACCTGATCGTCGGGGACATGAACGCCACCCCCGACCACGACGTGATGCGCAGGCTCGACGACGCCGGGTTCCGCGACGCGGGCGAGGTCGCCAACGATGGCTGGCAGCCGACCTGGCCCGCCAACCACGTCGGGGTCTTCCCCCTGCTGCCGGCGCTGGTCAGGATCGACCACGTGCTGATCGCGGACACCCTGGCCTCGCTCGGCACCCACACCGTCGACATCGCCGGCAGCGACCACCTGGCCCTGGTCGCGACGGTGGCCCGCCGTGGCTGACGAGCTGGACGACGCCGAGTTCTACCGCTGGTACGGCGCCTGGCGGCCGCTCGACCCGTCCGGCGTCGCCACCCTGATGAAGGGTTTCGACCGGCCGTGGTGGCTGGTGGGCGGGTGGTCGATCGAGGCGTTCACCGGCGTCGCCCGCGAGCACGAGGACGTCGACCTCTCGATCCTGGCCCGCGACGTGCCGGCCTTCCGCGCCCATCTGGGCGACGCCTGGACGCCGTGGAGCAACGACGGCGGCACCCTGAGGCCGCTGAGCGACCGGTTCCCGGAGCCGTTGGACGCCGAGAGCCAGATCTGGCTGCGCCGCGACGCAGCGTCGCCGTGGGAGGTC
>JAWWPK010000211.1:0-2893 GCA_033854925.1 Nocardioidaceae bacterium
GTGAAGCCGGTGAAGGAGGCGCTGCCCGAGCTGCCGACCGACGCACCGGAGTTCGCCGACCTGATGAAGGCGCAGCTGCAGGGGCGCTTCAAGAACGAGCAGGAGCAGGTGCTCTTCCAGGGCGGCCTGCGGATCAAGACCACGATGGACAACGACCTGCAGAACGCCGCGGCGAGGGCGCTGCGGGAGGTGCTGCCGGATGCCGACATGCCCGAGGCGGCGACCGTCGCCGTGGACATCCGCAACGGCGACGTCAAGGCGATGTCGACCCTTCGGCGGTACCCGGCCAAGACCTACCCGAAGGACAAGAAGACCGGCATCACGCCGAAGCCCCGGCCGGCGGTCAAGGGCTATGAGCGCAATGGCTTCAACCTGGCCACCAGCGGTCATCGTTCCACCGGTTCGACCATCAAGCCGTTCACCCTCGCGGTTGCTCTGGAAGAAGGGCACTCGCTGAGCGACCGCCGCTTCGCGCCGCAGTGCCTGCACATCCCTGACCGCAACGAGAAGGGCGGCTTCTACTCGCCGTGCAACGCCGATGTCCGCGAGTCGGGGACCTTCACGCTGCGCCGCGCGCTGGCCGACTCCGTCAACACCATCTACATCCCGCTGGCAAAGGAAGTGGGCCGCAAGAAGGTGCGCGACCTCATGCTGAAGGCGGGCGTCAAGGTGCCGCTCGACCCGCAGGGCCAGCCGGAGTTCAGCCCCAACGTCAACTCCTTCGGCCTCGGCACCACGGCGCTCGTCACGCCGCTGTCCCTCGCCAACGCCTACGCCGCGCTGGTCAACCACGGCGTGCACACGACGCCGCGTTACTACAGCGAGATCCGCGCCGGCGGTGACACGGTCAATCCTGGTCGGGTCCTCACGGGCTTCACCCCGAAGGTCCAGAGGGCGAGGGTGCTGCCCGCGGCGGTGGCCGA
This sequence comes from Nocardioidaceae bacterium, assembly GCA_033854925.1. GTDB lineage: Bacteria > Actinomycetota > Actinomycetes > Propionibacteriales > Nocardioidaceae > Nocardioides. The sequence goes on from JAWWPK010000211.1 coordinate 924, forward strand.
CGACGTGACGAGTGCGATGAAGGACGTCGTGGACTTCGGGACGGGTACGGCGGCCCGTCAGCCCTTCCCGGTCTACGGCAAGACGGGCACCACCGACGAGGCGAAGGACGCGTGGTTCGTCGGCTGCGTCCGGGAGCCGCAGTACGTCTGCATCGCGACGTGGATGGGCTACGAGGACCACGAGTCGATGCACGACATCGCCGGCCAGTCCGGGTTGATCTTCGGCGGCACGCTGCCGGCCAAGATCTTCGCGCGGACCTTCGAGATCCTGCGTGAGATCCAGGCCGACCGGAAGGCCCGGCTGGCGGGCAAGCCGGTGCCCAGCGCGCACCCGACGGCGACGGCATTCCCGACGAAGCGCCGGCGCCGCGCGACACCGGCACCGACGCCGGTCGGCAACCGCCCGGCCAGCGCTACCCCGGCCCCGGGGACCTCACCGGCCCCGCAGCCGAGCCCGTCGCCGCCTCCGATCATCCCCTCGACCGTCCCCGGCGCAGCCGACACCAGCGGTGGTGCCGGTGCCGGCGGCGGTTCGCCGCCGTCGGGAACGCCGCCACCGGGCTGAGCCGACCTCGTTGTTCGCGTCCTATGAAAGGGTTGCCCACGTGAGCGGTCCTGTCGCTGCCAACGTCGCGGACCTGGTGCGGGACGCCGCCCGGCGGGCGCCGGACAAGGCGGCCTTCGTCTTCCGGGACTCGACGATGACGTGGGCGGACGTGGATGCCCGCGTCGACGCGGCGGCAGCCGGGCTGCGTGCGCTGGTCGCGGATCGTGGCGCCCGCGTCGCTGTGCAGCTCGGCAACACCCCCGACTTCCCCGTCGTCTACTTCGGAGTTCTCCGCGCCGGCTTCGTGGCCGTTCCGGTCAACACCGGCTACACGCGCGCCGAGCTGCTGCACGCGCTGCGCGACAGCGGTGCAGCTGTGCTCGTGACGACCCGGTCCGGGGCCGCTGACGGCCTGGCTGTGGCCGGCGAGCTCGAGGGTCTGCGCGCGGTCGTCGTGGCGGATGTGGACGTGGCTCCGGCCGGCGCCACGACGCTCGACTCCCTGCTTCAGGCCGGCACCGGCCCCGTCGACTCCGTCGGCGGCGGCGAGGATCTCGCTGTCGTCCTCTACACGTCCGGCACCAGCGGACGCCCCCGCGGAGCGATGCTCAGCCACCGCGCGTTGCTGGCCAACCTCGACCAGTGCGCGCGGATCGACCCGCCGGTCACGTCGGCTGACGACATCGTCCTGCTCGTGCTCCCGCTGTTCCACGTCTATGGACTCAACGCCGCGCTCGGTGCAGTCGCCAAGCACGCCGCCACGGGTGTCTTGAGCGAGCGGTTCGACCCGGTGGACACCCTCGACGAGATCCGGCGCCACGGTGTGACCAACGTCGTGGGGGCACCGCCGATGTACGTCGCCTGGTCGATGCTCCCCGACGTCGGTGACGCCTTCACATCGGTCCGCCTCGCGATCTCCGGCGCCGCGCCGCTGCCCAGCGACGTTCTGCACCGGGTGCTCGACGTGACCGGGCACCACGTCTTCGAGGGCTACGGCCTGACCGAGACCGCGCCGGTGCTCACGACGACGCTGATGAGCGAGGTCGCCAAGCCCGACTCCATCGGGCGCGCCGTGCCGGGGGTCGAGCTGGTCCTCGTCGACGAGCAGGGCCGGGCGGTGGAGGACGGCGACCCGGGCGAGATCCGGGTGCGTGGCGCCAACCTGTTCTCCGGCTACTGGCCGGACGGTGCCGACGGCCCCGACGCCGATGGCTGGTTCGCCACCGGCGACGTGGCGTACGCCGACGACGACGGCGACCTCCATCTCGTCGACCGCCGTCGCGAGCTGATCCTGGTCAGCGGCTTCAACGTCTACCCGCGGGAGGTGGAGTCGGTCCTCGCCACGCATCCGGACGTCGCCGAGGTCGCCGTGCTCGGCATCCCGCACCCGTACACCGGCTCGGCCGTGAAGGCGATCATCGTG